>NZ_BAXL01000021.1:0-54014 GCF_000698185.1 Geomicrobium sp. JCM 19055 | reverse complement strand
AGAAAAGATGCTTTTCCGTATCTAAATCTTGCCTATTCACCTGCATATTTGCTAAGATATGTGTATACACTAATAAAGCCCATCAGTGCGGGAACACTGACAGGCTAAATTAGGGGAAGAGATTCACCAAGAACGGTGGGTTACTTATCCTCTAAATTGTTCGGAAAAGTAGTTACCACAACTTTGGACGGTGGGGTGACTACTTTTTTTCTATTTTCATCATTATTTTGGTTTCTTGAAATCGTATAGACTAATGTTCCAACAGCTAAGGCTAGAAACAATGCTTCATACGTTACAACCATATTTACACCCCCTTCCCGATCTGTCATACAGACCTGAAAGGCAAGAGGATGTAAGCCACCGTCCAACGGTAAATATTCCCTGTCTCTTATTATAAAGGAAAATCGGTTATAATGCATGACCAATCAAAAACAGAAGGTAGAGGTCTTGCCGTTAGTTGTTTATTATGATACGGTTAAATTAGATATTGTCATACGCAGAATTAAGGGTATTGCCTGATACCCTCTAATTATTATTGTGTATACTCTGTGTTCTTAATCCTCGTCTGACGGGTCTGCCAACCTATCAGACCTTTTTGTGTTCTCTTTTACCTCGTCTTTATCTTCTTGCTTTGCCCGATTAGTAAAATTCACTTTCGATACCATAATATTATAATCATTCTTAATCGTTGGAAGTTCGTCTACATAATACTGAGTAAGATTTTCCTTAGATATGATTATAGTGGTGCGTTCACTTTTTATATCAGGTGGCTTCTCGTTCCTCTTCAACCACTTCAAAGGTTTGCCTGTACACCATTTCCAAACTCGTTTAATTCCACGACCAACACTACTAAAGAAAGCACCGATTCGTTTAAATCCATTCTCAAAACGATTAGGGTAGAGGTGCGGTAAAGCCAATAAAGGTAAGCTTAAAAGGGCTACTAGAAGTCCTGAAAATACTGTTACTGCAATCTGTTCTAACATATATCCTCTTTTCCGAGGATATAGGCAATACCCTTAACTCTACGTATCTCAATTATACCATAATTTAACAACTTACTATAAAACGAGGACACTTACTGTACTATCGTTATACTCCATTGAAAATTAGTTTATTCATCAGGAAAAGTCTTACCTTTTTACAGAATGATAAACCTTTACAATTCATATTGGGGTATCTCTATTCTTAGTGTGACTTATACTTTCACCGATTGAAAGGGAATACTACTACTAATTTACTTCCTACCTCTATTTTAGCGTTAACAGCCCCTAAAATTCAGCCACAGTGTTTAAATTATCTAACACCCTATTCTAGCCCAACGACCCTCTAAAAGAAAGGCGACCCTGTTAAACAAATTTCTATCCCCTTCTATCCATAATATAACAATTACCCTATACCATTGTAAGAGGAGAAATTATGAAAATATCCGTGATTGGTTACTGTTAAGTAAGGAAGGATATTCCATTCATAGATTAACAGGCTTTACCCCTCTAAATCTATAGCCTTTTAATGGTAAATGTGCCGACAACTTTATCTACTTCCTAAAGAACTAATCACAATTCTTAGGGTGTACACATTTCTTGTGTAACCCTCAACGTCATATATGACAAGGGTATAAAAGGTTACACAAATTTAGTGATAACTAATAACCTTCAAAATGCCTATTCCTGCACCTAATGAGTAGGGGGAAATGAACACTAGGTATAATTAAACATACATAAAATAACTTCCCATGCTATAATATAAGTTAGATAAAATACAGCTAAAGCAGGTGAAGTTACCGATGGCTAATAAAGAATGGAATAGCGTAAGTGTTAGGTTAGACAATGAAAGTTTCGGTAAGTTAAAGGGTATTCAAGAGTATTACGATGGTATGGCCATAACAGATATAATAAGAAAGTTAATTGTAGAAGTACATGACAGACCTTCCATTCTTGCACTAATAGAAGAAGATGAGTACAAGAGGAAGATGAAGAAGTTTCAACAGATTCAAAGTAACCTAAGTGAAGAAACGAATACAGAGGTAGAAACAGTAGATGAACTAAGAAAAGCATTAGGACAAACAGATGAAGATATAGAAGAGGTTAACCCTTTACCAGTAGTTGAGAAGGATAAAGAGAAAGATAATAGTAAGGAAAGTAAGTCTTCTAGTAATAATGAAAATGTTAAGTCTAGACCTCTTCAACCTAAGAATAGTCCTGAATGGTTTTGGAATGGTACTTACTATACAGATGCTTCTTTAGAACAAAGAAGGAAGATTGATGATAGGGTAAAAGAAGTTAGTGACATGAGAGATGATGGAGGTACTAATAAGTACTTTAGCAATATGACTAAGAAAGAGAAGTTAACTTTCTTACAGGTGTTGTTTGGTGAAGATGCTTACCCTAATGATATTCTAGATTATAAGCTGAAGAACAGATAGTAAATAAAGAGAAATAGAATACACGTTATAAATGAGTCCTTGCTAATTAAAGCAGGGGCTTCTTTTTATTTGTAACCTGTAATAGCTATACAAATATGTCTTAAGGAGTAGGGGAAATCACAAGGGAAATAATATGCAACTATATTATAGAAGAAACTAGCATAAGGAGAAAAGGGAAGTTGTGAGAAGTGGGGATTTCCCCTTAGCCCCTTTCTATAGAGACTAGTTCCCACAACTCCTATTCATTATTTAGAAAGGAAGGATAGAACATGGCATTAACAGATCAACAGAAGTATGCAGTCAATCTATTAGTTAGTGATCCTACTAAGACACAGAAGCAAGTAGCAGAAGAGATTGGCGTACACTATAATACTGTTACCAATTGGAATAAGAACAAAGAGTATGTAGCTTATAAGAATGAAGTAAGCAGAACCTTTCATGATTCCTTTAAGGATGAAGCCTTACGTATTCTTAGAGACAAGGCATTAGATCCTAAGAGTCGTTCACACTTTAGGTATCTTGAAATGATGTTGAAGTCTTACGGTGAACTAACAGACAAGCAGGAAGTCAATGCTACTGTTAAAGAAGAGAAGTCAGACGATGAACTCTTAGAAGAATTAAAGGCACTCCGTTCTCAATAGGACGGGGTTCTTTTTTTATTAGGGTGGCTTCTTTTAAAGTAGGGCGTTCTTTTTAAAGGAGGGTGCTTTTTAAAGGGGGACACTATTTTTTTAGGAGGGCGTTGTTTTTAGACGGGCTTTTTAAAGACGGTGTGTTTCTTTGTAGTACCTTTTATTTTATAGTCATTAACTTACATAGCTTTATAGTATAGAGAAGCACACACAAGCACACAGCTTTAATGTGTAGCACCTTACATACAGAGTCTATAAACTAATTACATTAACTACAGTACAGGTATCAATACTAGTCTCATATATCTTGGGTTCTGATACTCCTTAACGCCCTTGATGTATCAGTACCTACAGAGTCTCACATGTTAGTCTCAGAATGTAATTGATTCTTTAATTGATTTTCTTAATCATTTTAGAAATTCTTTTCTTTTGTAAATTGAATTGTATATATTATAGACACAATTAAAGAGAATTCCATGTTTGAATTGTCTGATAACTACCCCACCATAGGGGGTCTGGTGGTGCTATTACTACGGCAGGTATCTGCTACATATACACACCACTTTTCACAACTCGGGGAAGCTTCCCTTTACTTCCCCCTCAACTAATTATTTCGTTTGTAGACTCCATTCATGAATCTGTAAATCTAGCCATTGCGTTGCCCTTACTAGGTCGTCCTGCTTTATCTCAATGTCTAACTTACTACTCGTCAGAATCAGGTTGAAGTAATGAGAGTAAGCCCTATGCATATTATCAGGATACATAAAACCTCCATCCTCAATAGCCTTTGCTTCCCGTCTTACAGAATCATAGATACGATCTTCATTAGGATTCCTCAAAATACTTCCCCCTTTTTAAAGTGAATACCCCTTTATTTTACCACTATTCGAAAACGTCTATACAAATTTTTCGGCACAATTTCCATAACTCGGATGTCCTTTTTACTTAGCCAGTTTCCATTACTTCTATGAAACTAATTTTAGGAGTTGAGAAAATGGAAACTAGAACAATCATTAAACAAATTAAATCAGAACCTTTCGTCAGTATTCCTGACCTCGAGTTATCTGCAAGAGAGTTAGGTCTTGATTATGTAAAGGAATATAAAGATGGAAAGTACAACCTTACGATCTATGCCGACCCAGTGGAGGAAGTAACCCTATGAAATATACCTACACATACTTTGTTGTTTACAACACAATACGTGTTAATAGTAGAGGACACTTTGAAGCAAATATGCAGTCAAGCACTGTTATTGAAAGAGATAAGCCTATCGACAGGGTAGGAGAGATTATAGACGTAGAGGAATTTATTTCTAATGAACTCGGTGATAGGTTTACACATATTTGCTTAATAAACTTTAAGCTACTGGATCAGGAAAGGGTAGAACCACCTGACATTGATACAATCCTATCTAATATCCGTGAAGAGTATGTTAACAACAAAGACGCTTATATATTAAGTGCTATGGGCAGTGAAGAAGAAGTAGAAGCTTGGTCAAGGTTTAAGACAATTGAATTTGTTATAAAAGAGTTCGGCTATACCTTAGATGATTTGAGAAAGGCAGGGCGTTAATATGACTAAGGAACAGTTAGAAGACTTTATTAAAGGATACTTACAGGAGAATTTAAATGCAGAAGTTACTCGAGGTCAATACGGGCATCAAATAAAGTATGCAATTATTGAACTTACTTTAGAAGGTGAATCATTACTAGACATCGAGATTGACAATATCTAAGCATTGACCTTAATAGTAATCGTCTACTTCATTGTAAACGTTGTTGGGATCATCACAGGCTTTAGGGATCAAGACACTTACCTATTATCGGCATCGCTGTTCTTTACAGTTGTGCCGATAATTATTTTTATCTTATGGGCTTTATTGGAAAGAGAGTAAGCAAGGAGAGGTTTATATGAAAGCTGAAGACATTCCAGTAGGCAAGGCACTAAAATTCCTCACAGAGAATGAAGACAGTATTTCAAAGGTTCATCATCAAACAGAGATTGTACCGATTGATAGTGAAGATGCACAATGGCTTAGGTTTAGAGACGGAGATATAAGAATTACATTTACTGTTGATCGTCAGGTGTTAGAAGATTTAAAACAGAAGGAGAGTGTAGATAATGACTAGAGAAGAACTTTTAATTTTCGGCTTTATGGTTGATGCTGAGATTGTAGATAGCTACACGAAAGAGGATGTCAAAATCGTTCAAGATGCTTTGATGAAAGAGTATGAGGTTAAAGAATCTCATTCGGTAGAACACCAAGAAGAGAAGCAAGTTATATTAGATAAAGATTTAGATAACCTTTACCGATCCTATCGTGACAAGGTTAAGCAATTTCTTAGTAAATAAACTACTCAGCAGGGGTAAAGTCAGTGAACAAATACTTCTTTACTTCTGCTTCAACTCTTCGCTGTAACTGCATCCTCACAATCTTTATCTTATCTACTTTATTATTACACCACATTTCATAGTTAATGGTCTGTCCTTCCCTTTCCCCTGACGTTCCCATGAAGCTAACACGAATTCCATAACGCCTCATTTCGCTTTTCACTTCATACATACGCCGATTCATTTTAGCCTTAACACTCATACAGAATTCTGCCCACGATCTACCTGTCTTGTGTGGAGTTTTTTCATGTTCAAAAAGCTGAAAGTCTCTTTCAATCACTTTAATAGCGTTAAGAAGATCAATATATTCGTGTGTAATATCTAATTGCTGATCGAACTAATGTTCTCCATAATGCACCTCGAATAGAATGTATGTTCTTATTGTATATGTAATAATCTCTGATTACAAACGAGTTTTTTACCAAGAGTATAGTATGTGAAATTTAGTTCTAATTTATTTTTAAGAACATAGAATAGAGAAGAATCCGTTAAAGTAGCCGTAGCTTTTTACAGTTGCGGTTACTTTTTTTATCTTAAGGGTTGCACATGTTAGTAACATTTGATACTATGTAAATACAGTTAATTTAATCTAACACAAACTAACACACACAAAGTTAAGGATGATTAAACATGGCAACTACTTACGGATATATACGAGTTTCTACAGTACATCAAGATTACTCACTACAAAAAGAAAACGTAATGCAAGCAGGTGTAGAAGAAGAGAATATCTTTTCAGATAAGAAGACAGGAAAGAATCTAGACCGTGAAGGCTTCCAATCTCTTTATGAAAAACTAGAATCAGGTGACACTATTGTAGTTACTAAGTTAGATCGTCTCGGACGTTCGATGGGTCAAATTATGACACTTATAGATAAGCTAACAGATAACGGCATTTACTTAGTAGCTGTTAAGGATGGTATTGATACACGCAAGACTGACAGCCCTTATGGAAAAGCGATGGTTGGAATGCTTGCCCTATTTGCAGACGTTGAACGTACCTTGATTGTTGAACGTACAACAGAGGGTAGAGAACATGCTATGAAGAATGGTGTTGAGTTCGGACGAAAGAAGAGTAACACCAAGACTTATAATAAAGCCATTCAGGAATATTTAGAAACAGGGAAGAACGTTAATAAGCTGTTAGCTGAATACGATGGCATGACAAGGGCTACATTCTTTAGAAGATTAAAAGAGTATAAAGAAAAACACGGGATAGCTTAACGGCTGTCCTTTTTCTTTTGCCATTTTCCATTACTGTATTGAGGTGATGGAAATGAACACAGAGACATTTAGAAATAATTTATTCAACATGAACACTCGTAGGTTTGGTGCAGTCGCTGAACTACTTGTACAGAAATTAGTTAAGCATAATACACCAACGAATTTACACCATGACTTAGCAGGTCTTCACAGTGATCTTAGAATTGAAGTGAAGTTCTCACGGGCAGAACGAAAGCACAAAGAACCTATCAACGAACACAATGTTATTTCAGCAATTGAAAACGATGGTCTAGACGTTAGGTTATTTGCTTCTAACGATTATCTTAAAAACGATTGGGATTGTAACATACAGCAAGTGAAGCCTGACGAATTCGACATTCTCATATATGGTATCTGCTTTGCCGATACAGTGCATTTGTTTTTGATTACTCCGTATGATCTATTAACCGATAGCCGTTTAGGTTATTGCGACAAACAGCATAAAGGGAATGTAGGGGAAGGGCAGTTTCATTTAAACAAACGGAACTTTACAACGCACCTTGCAAACTATCATTTCCGATCAATCGGTTATTCATCTATGAAGATGTTATTAGAACACACGTAACCCTCTGAATTCTTCAGGGGTTTTTCTTTGTTCATGTCCTAATCCTTAAAGATATTTCCATTACTAAAGTAATTAAAGTTTTGGAGGTCAGGATATGACTACTAGAAGACAAGTAACCGTAGTGGAACGTAACGGAGAAGAGTACACAGAAAATATTCACTTACCTAATATCAGAAACATTATAGGATTCCTTAAAGGTACATGGGACTTAACCCCGTATCATTCTTGCTTCCCTGATCGTAACCAACTAGGGGATATTGACGGAAGCATTGAACTTCATGGCCATACTTTACATATCGAATTTAAAGAAGATAAGAACGTTTTAAATTCAGGTCAGTTAGTTAAAGCCATACGTCAGGCTAAGTACTCTAACATCACTACACTGTTTGTGTTTGGTAAAACGAACATGCCTACTGAGTACATCCAGTTCAGCCCTAGCCGTCCTAAAGGTACAGGGTTCAAACCGATAACATTAGCAAGTCTTAGATTGCTTTTGAAACGGTGGGCAGACCATGCAGAGAAAGAAAGTCTTGTACAGAACGATCAGAGTGAATGGAACATTGCTAGAAAGGTTTTAAAGGAACTAGATTAGCCACGATGCCTTAACGGTGTCGTGGTTTTCTTTTGTCATTAGCTAATGGTATACCCACTTTAACTTAACTAAATGCAAATTTAAAGATATGTCTTGATTATATATGATACTTATGTTAAATTAAATACAGTTAAGTTAAAGTAATTTAACTACACTAACACACACAAAGGATTGATAACATGAGTAAGGCTATCGCATTAACAAAGGAATACACTTTACCAACGATTAAAACGGTTTACAATTCTGTTTGTAGTTACTTCGATATTGAGGATTGCAGGACTTCCCAGTTATGGCTGTTCGGTACAGCAGGGGTAGCTTCAGTATTCGTACTGTTTACAGTTTTAATAAACATGATGATCTAAGGGGATGCCAAAAGGCATTCCTCTTTTATTTACCCTGCAAAAAGACCACTTTCACAACCCTTTATATTAGGAACAATTATAAGGGGAGATATTATGGAAGGTACTGTAAAGGGACTTACATATAAAGATTACGTAGAAAGACTAGAGTTCTTAGATTCATTTCTAAATGAGATTGACAATGCATTAAAAGAAGGTACTGAATTACCAACGGAGATGTTAGAAAAGTCAGTCGAACGACAGAAGGAAAGAAATAAGGTTGAACGGATTGTACGGTGTTGGGGATCAACCTTAGATTTTATGTATGAGTATTTTAGCGAGGATAGAAACCCTGATAATGCAGGTAACTTAATTCCACAAGGAATCAACGTTTTAAACGCACCTCATTTTCATAAGGAATTATCATCTTACCTAGATGACACCGTTAAGGAAATTACTAAACGTCTTGCTTGGTCTGTTCCCCGTGGACACGCTAAGTCAACGTACCTTAGTAATATGTTTCCTTTATACAATATTGTCTTCAATCTTAGAAACTACATTATCATTGTTTCAGAAACTGAAGCAGGTGCAATTATGTTTACGGAATGGATTAACTTACAGCTGAAACATAATGAAAAGCTACGTGAAGACTTTGGAGAACTAATGAGTACTAACACGAAAGAGAATATCAGAGACAATAACCAAGTATTCGTAACCTTGAACAATATTAAAGTACAAAGTGCTTCCATCGGTAAGCAGTTACGTGGTTCACGTCACTTATCACATAGACCTGATTTAGTCATTGCCGATGACTTAGAGAGTAGCAGAAATACAAATACACCTGATTTACGAGAGAAGAACTTTCACTGGTTTAACTCAGTAGTAATGCCTTTGGGTGATCCTGAGAGAACAGCATTCATTTACATGGGAACGTTAGTACATCCATTAGGATTACTTCCTTCAGTAATGGAAAGACCTGACTTTGAAGATACCCGTTATTCAGCAATTATTAGTGAACCTGATAATGCTGAACTATGGAATAAGTATGAGTCTATTTATTCCAACCAAGAAGATGACGACAGAAAGCAGAACGCAGAGAACTTCTATTATGAAAATCAAATCGAAATGGATAAAGGAACTGCCACACTTTGGGCTGACCGTTTCCCTTATTACAAGTTAATGCAAGAAAAGGTAAACGTAGGATCAAGGGCATTTAATTCAGAGTTCTTGAACATTCCGTTTGATATTGATAACGCTATATTCAAACCTGAAATGTTCGTTCACTTTGACGATAAAGATTTATTTGATAACACAGGTCGTTACTTACCTTTAGATCTTTATGGGTTTTGGGATGTTGCGATTACTGGAACGGGAGATTATAACGCTATCGTGACTATCGGACGAGATAGACGAACAGGAATCTTTTACGTTATTGATGCATGGGCGAAGAAGTGCAACATGCACGAAGCGTTGGCGGTAGCCGAACAAAAGATATTAGAGTATCGTCATCACACGTTTGGTGTCGAGACTATTCAAGCCCAGTGGTCAATGTACCAACAGTTGAAAGCCAACCTTTCTAAACAAGGTTACTTTGCAACTCGTATGAAAAGCGTACAGCCACGAACTAAAAAAGAAATGAGAATCGAAGCACTCGAACCTATTGTGGAACAGGGTGCTATTCGTGTTAAGAAATCACAGCGATTATTGCTAGAACAATTAGAACAATTCCCTCAGCACGATCATGACGACTTGCCCGATGCTTTAGCAAGTTGTGTGGACATGGCAGGGAACAGACGAAAACGGCTATTTATGAATAAGCCTGAAGGGTGGTAAACATGGAGGAACTAAGAGATTTATTTATTAAGGGTGAGTATTTCCCTTTACCCGATCATGCAGAACGTATTGATCGATACAAGAGAAACGAAAAACTAGTAAGAGGTAAGCATGACGAAGTGTTTCGTAGTACTAGAAAAAAATGACTTATATATCTCAGTGAACTTCG
Source organism: Geomicrobium sp. JCM 19055 (assembly GCF_000698185.1). NCBI lineage: Bacteria > Bacillati > Bacillota > Bacilli > Caryophanales > Geomicrobium > Geomicrobium sp. JCM 19055. The sequence goes on along the minus strand of NZ_BAXL01000021.1, from coordinate 43,809 downwards.
CAGGTCTGTTGGTTAGAAAATCAGCAGATTTCTTATTTGGAGAACAGCCACAATTTTCAAGTGGTCGTTCTGATAACTCAACAGAACAGGTTGCCATTGATCGAATGGTAAACACTAACGATCTTCATAAAGTTGATTACCAGTTAGCGTTGCAGTCGCAATGTACGGTGATGCTTTTTATAAGATTAGATACGGACAAAGGTACAACGGTATGTACCCTGAATCCTTTGACCGTCCTAACACAATTATTGAACCTGTAGATGCTAAGAAAGTATACCCACAGGTTTCACCATATGACCGAACAAAGATTGTAGCTTTCCATATTACAAACACAGTTCGTAAAGCAGGTTCTATTGATGACTACCTTTTATATGTCGAAAGCCATTATGCAGGTGAGATTGTTTATAGAAAGTTTGACTTATCTTCATTCCATACAGACCGTCACGGAAACATCTTAACATTCCGTATCGGAAGAGAAGATAAAGGATACAGAGAGTCTGAAGAAACAGGCGTTCCAGTTCCTTTAGTTGTTCATGTACCTAACTATACAGACGGTACAACATGGCAGGGAATTGATGACATTAGCGAACACGTTACTTTGTTTGATGAGATCAATAACCGTATGTCTCAGATTGCACATATCTTAGATAGTCACGCTGACCCTGCCCTTGCCGTTCCTACTGGTTTACTGCAAGACGATGGAGAAGGTAATTCTTATTTTCAGGTAGCTGTAAATAAGGTGTTTGAAGTAATGGGTAAAGATGATATTTTGCCTGAGTACATTACGTGGAACGGACAATTAGACTCAGCCTTTAAGTCGGTTGATAACCTTATCGAATTTCTACTATCGACTAGTGAGATTCCGAACGTTGCTATTGGAATGCAGGACTCAGGAACTTCAGGAAACTCAGGCCTTGCAATTAAATGGAGAATGAATAGCTTGCTTGCAAAGATCAACCGTAAACGACAGTTCTTTGATTCAGGCTTAAAGCAAGTGTTCCAAGTGGCACAGATGTTAGAACTAGATGCCAACCCATCGGCTGTTGATTATGAGTTAACGATTCCAGTAATTAAGTTCAAGGACGGATTACCTGAAGATGAAAACGAACAAGCGAACATCATGTCTATTCGTACTGGTGGCGTTCAAACATTATCACGTAAGACTGCTTGATGACATTGGACGGTCTGACAGAAGAACAAGCAGAAGCAGAGTTAGAGAGAATCAACCAAGAAAGACAATCTCAATTCTATGCTGAACCAAGTATCTTCAATAACTTAGATGTAAATAGACACGATACTGCTGAAGAATAGGAGGTTTTAGTGTGGCGTTCCGTGAATATCATTCACCTTCGTATGATGAAGATCGTAGAAGGATAGCAACTATTTATGCAAGGTCTTATAAACAAGTTCAAGACGAGGTAAACAAGTTAAGTGAGTTGAGAAATAGAACGCCTACTCAAAACCAATTACTTCAACAGGAACAGGCAAAGCTTAGACAGATTAGTTTTATCTTCTCGGATTTATCAAGACAGTCGGCAGGTGAAGTAGACGACATTATTTATAAAGCATTCGGAGACGGGCAGAGAAATACAATTCTGTCTGTTTCTGAATACAGTAATTTAGTGGATGCTACAGAAGAGGTTTCAAATTCAGTGCTTGCTAGAGAACGTATTGAAAAACTTATGACAGATACCCAACGAGATTTACTAAAGGGTACAAATAATACTGAAGATAGTATTAAAGCTTTTGTTAGTCAAACTGTTTCTACTGTTATGCAGGATAATGCTTTACAGAGTACGGGACGTAGAACCCTTTCAAAAGAAATTAGAGATCAATTAACCCAACAACAGTTGCAGTCAGGGATGCGGAACATGGAAACTGCCATTGTTGATAGGGCAAACCGTACTTGGAAGTTAGATACCTATGTAGATATGGTTGTACGTACTAAGATGAACACCGCATATATGGACGGGTTAAGAACGGAAATGCAGGAAAGAGATATTGATTTAGCAATCGTCTCCGACCACGGGGCTATAGATGAATGTTCTTACTTCGAAGGAATGATTATTTCCATGCGAGGTGAAACCCGTGGGTATCCAACTTACGATGAGTTACGTCAGAGTAATTTAATTTGGCATCCTAACTGTAGACATAGTGTAACCCCCGTTACTTCTGAAGATGTTCTACCCGATTCCTTACGTAGAACTAGTGACAGTCGCCTAAATAATTACTACGCAAATGTAAGTTTATAAATCTTTAATTATTTCCCTGCAATAGTATACCTTTTTGTGTATTAAGTATTAGGGAAAAGTCAGGGCTTTCGCAATTGTGTTATATGTACGCATTTAGCACACTGGCTTTCCATTGAAAAAATCGGTTCGCCCGTTTTGTACTGGCAGTGAACTAGCCAATCATTGCTTTAGTTTATTTAATGAATAGTACCTACCACGCATATGTAAGGCATTCATTTAGATATGTTGTAAGACTGATATGCGAACCACGGTAGGTCGTTTAATTGTGCCTGACTAACTTAGGGGCTTGCGTTTTATATGTGAGTACCTTAATTGGTTAGGAGAATTTTAATGCCCGTCTTACGGGTATGTTGCCCTTTAGGGCATACATTGAACTGTAACTCAATTGGTAGAGTACCCTGCTGATAACGGGAAGGTTGTAGGTTCAAATCCTACCAGTTCAACCAATCAGGATAAAGTGTTATTTGGTTGCATACCGCATTTGGGGTGCGGTGGTCTAGGTTCAAATCCTAGTGTCCTGACCATATGGAACATTGGTGTAACTGGTAACATACCTGCCACCTACAAAGGTTCGATTCCTTTAATAGTGTTGGACACTAGATAGGGTAGGGGTTGAAGGTTCGATACCTTCATGTTCCTCATACATTATCATTCCGTGTCGTTGCACGTTAAAAACGAAGAATGAAAGGAGAAATATTTTTATGCCACAACCACATTTACCAATGCGTTTACAGTTCTTCTCGGAACAGCCTGAGGGGGATACTACAGCTACTGATAATCCTTCACCTGAACAGAAGACAGAATCTTCAGAACAGAAGATGATTCCTAAGAATCGCTTTGATGAAGTGAATACACAAATGCAGGAAATGAAAACTCAGCTTGCAGAACTACAAGAAGAAAAACGACAAGCAGAGGAAGCGAAAGCAGAAGAAGTACGCAGACAAAAAGAAGAACAAGGTGAATATAAAGATCTTCTTGAAACTGCACAGACTGAACTTCAAACATACAAGTCAGACTTCGCTTCAAAGAAAGAACGTGCAGAAGCTTTAGAAGCTACTATCAATGAACTTGTTAAGACAGAACTAACAAGTATTGATGAGGAAATGCATGAACTCATTCCATCTAATTTATCACCTGAACAGAAATTAGAATGGATCAATAAAGCTAAAGCTAAGGGCTTCTTTACATCGCCTTCACAAGAACCTAGATCAGTTGGTTCAAAGAAACAACAAGAAGACGATACACCGCCTAAGAAAGACCCTGAAAATATGAATCCACTACAAAAAAATTCTAGCAGGAATGGGTAGCTAATCGCCCCATTCTTTTTTTAATGCAGACAATTAAGGAGAGAGATATACATGGCAGTAACATTGCAACAAGCAAGTAAACTAACTACTGATACACTCCAAGCAGGTATCATTGACACAATCGCACAAGAATCACAGGTACTAGCGAACCTTCCTTTTATGGAAATCGAGGGTAATGCTTATGTTTACAACCAAGAAGCTGAACTACCTGAAGTAGCTTTCCGTGAAGTAAACGAAGCTTATACAGCTAGTGAAGCAATCGTAGAACAACGTTCTGAGAAACTAGTTATTCTCGGTGGAGACGTTGAACTTGACCAATTCATTCAACAAACAATGAGTGACTACAACGATCAACACGCAGTACAAGTTCAAGCAAAAGCGAAAGCAATTGCAAACACTTATACTAAGCACTTCTTCAAAGGTTCAACAGCTTCAGACAGCAAAGCCTTTGACGGTATTGATGTTCGTGTAGCAGGTAAAGATGAAGTAGAACTTGACCATGCAGATTCAGTAGGTGCAGACGAGAACCATAAGAAACTAGATTCTCTTAACCGTCTTCTTGATGCAGTACGTGGCGGTGCAGATGCGTTGTTCATGTCTAAGGCAACACGAAGAGAAATTCTAGCAACACTTCAAGCGTCAAGTCACTACGTTGAATCAGGTGAAGATAGCTTTGGTCGTCCAGTACAGATGTATGGTGGTGTTCCAATCCTAGCTGTTGAAACTAACATTCTTGACAACCAAAACCGTGACATCTACGGCATTAAGTTTGGTTCTTATACAGATGTATCAGGACTTCAAAACGGTGGCGTACAAGTTCGTCAACTCGGAGAGACTTCTGCTAAGGCAGTTAGCGTAACTCGTATCGAGTGGTTCACTGGACTCGCAGTATTCAACCCTTATTCTGCTGTTCGTTTGAAAGACTTTGGCGTTACGCCCTAATGACCCCCCTACAGATGGGGGAGGGGACGAACCGAAGACGGGAACGATAGCGAAGATAACGGAGAAGAGAACAGCGAAGATTAAAGGGAAGGCTTAACTGCCTTCCTCTTTTTTTGTATAGGGGTGAGACGATGACAGCTAAAGTTTTTACAACCAACAAGACCTACAATGGAACAATTGCAGACGTTAAATTTTTCACAAGGCGTAGGAGTCTTTGAAAATGAAAAACTAGCTAAAGCAATTGCAGATGATTTTGGTTTTACGCTAGAAGTTGATAAGCCGAAACCAAAAACAAAGCCTAAGCCTAAGGCAAAAACTAAGGCAAAGAAAGAAGATACTAAGGCAGGTGAATAGCATGGGGAAAGTTGAAGAGGTTGATTTGTTCGTTACAGATAATATCTTTCACAGCGAACATTATGACAAGGTTAGCGATAACAAAAAAAACCTGCTTTGATTAACAATGCTGAAAATATATTACTAGATGAACTGCCCCAACACTTCAATGATCTTAACCCTGTACCTGTTTCTGTTTTAGCAGAACAAGCCGTTTACTTGGCTGAAATGGATGATAGTTTACGAAGGGCTGAAAAAGGTACTAACACTATTCAAGTCTCAGGAATGATGATGACTCAAAGAGATCGTGCCACCTTCAGAATCCCTAGATCTATTCTTCAGAAATACCCTAAACGTAGGTCAGGAAGTTATCACTTAGAAAGGCAACATACTTACAGACGTAAAGACACCTTACCTAGACGTGACAAGTATACGATAGATAGGGGGTTTTAGTATGTTGGGCATTCTTCCAACTAATCAAACAGTAACCCTTATTCAAATGTCTACAGAATTAGATGCATGGGGCAACTCAATTGAATTAGGAAGAGAAGACATTGAAGTTTATATAACCTATAACTCGTCCTTAGAAACAATCCCTAATGCACAAGGAAATGAAATACTGTATAACGCAACCTTGTTCTTTCCTTCAGACACGAAGATCAAATATAACGACATCATTAAGTACACCGACCCTTTAAGCAACAATATTGAATCAACGCCTGAAGCTATTCGATTTACTACCGACTTCGCAGGACAGTTATTTAATATCAGGGTGGTGGTTTAATGGATAACAACCAGTTTGATTTTCAAGTATTAAGTAATAGAACAAAGTTAGTTAGCAATGCAGTTCATAAAGCATTGGGCAAATCAATGGACATAGTTTTAGATGACGTTGTTAGGGCTTCTAGTAACGCAACTCCGTTTGAATATGGAACACTTTCACAGTCTTGGGCAAAGGGTAAAAGCACTGGTCTTAGAGGTGGGATCAGTGGAACAGTAGCCTATAACGTTACTGAAAAAGGTAGTGGAGGAAGATACAACTACGCTATTAGGATGCATGAAGATACGTCCTATAGTTTAGGTGAAGCTTCCCGTGCCCGTGGTGGCGGTACAGGTATGAGTGGTAGAACCTACGAGGTCGGCCCGAAGTTTCTGACAAGGGTTCTTGATGGTGAATCACAAACATATAGAAACCGTTTTGAAAGAGATATATTCGGATCAATTCGTTCTAGTTTGTAAGGAGGGAATGAATGTTTTCATTAGCTTCACTTGTTGAATACATGAGGACTGACAGCCCAGTTCCTGTTTTTGCATATCAATTCCCTTCTACATTTAGAGAGAACGGGGTGTATGTAACAAGCACTGGTTCATCACCTAGCGTTGCAGGATTAGCAACCGTTAATATTCAGTTCATGGTTCGAGACAGTGAAATCAATAAAGCAGAAACAAACAGCTTAGATATTAAGAAGCTGTTTCATAAGAAGACTAACTTTTATGTTGGGGGCTTACAGGTGGTTCTTTCTGAATCGCAAAATGTAGCCCCTATTTATATTGGAACAGACGGAAACGACAATCATTTATTCTCTAATAATTTTGTATTTTCCGTTAACGAAGGGAATGTAAAGTATGACAAATAGAAAAGAAAAAGTTGCAGGTATTGATGTACTTGTTAAGATTTCTGACGGTCTAGTTATTGGCGGTCAATCAGGTGCATCACTTAACCGAACGATGAACGTTATTGAAACTAACGACAAGACTAGTGGTGGTTGGTCTACAAAGATCAAGGGCATTAAAGAATGGTCTATTGATGCTGAAGCCTTTATGGTGATTGACGATGAAGCTTATCGAGAATTGTCAAAAGCCTTTAACGATGGTACTGATGTAGAAGTAAGTTTTGAAGTAGGTAACATTCAGTATACAGGATACGCATTAGTTACAGACTTCCCGTTGGACTTAGCACAAGATTCAGCCGTAACATTTACAGTTACGTTTGATGGTAATGGGGCATTAGAAGAAGAGTTCAGTACTCCCTCCTAGTCCCCCTTCTTTGGGGGTCTTTAACTCCACATATGATAGTGAAACAGGTAAATATATTTCACCGTCATTAGAAGTCAGTCCTTACGATGAACTTCATTTAAACTTCTCAATCGGTACTCCTTCTGATGTTATTATTAGTAATTCAGCAGATGGTATTGAATGGGAAGAACAAGATGAGTTAAGGCATGTAACCCTTAATGATTATGTTGTTGTAAGTAATCGTGACTATCTTAAAGCCGTTACTTCTCATCCATTTAGATTGACGGTCAGGGAGGTAGAATAGTGGCTGACTTATACGCAAACTTCAAAGAACTAAAGAAGGAGAACACTTACAATGACGACTATCATATCATGGTAGGCGTTAATGATTCGGATGTATTGTTTACAGCAATTCATGGCGGTGGTATTGAAGGTGGTACATCTGAATTAGCGATGTTCTCAGGTGCTTTAGGATATGATTTCTATTGCTTTGAGGGTTGGCGTTCCAGTGGAAACACCGATCTTCATGTAACTTCCACAAACTTTGATGAACCAAACGCAGTTAGAATTCACAAGCGTTTTGATTATGTTGTTTCTTACCACGGTTACTATGCCCGTGAGGATTACAACACAAAGATTGGTGGACTTGATGAAGAACTGAAAGAAGTTGTTTTAGACAAGTTATTAGAAGCAGGATTTAATGCAGAAATTGAACCACCTGAAAGCAGTATATCAGGTGTTAACCCTTCCAACATTACCAACATGAATAAAAGAGGTATGGGATTACAGTTAGAGATTAGCACACCACAACGGAGTGCTTTCTTTGAAACTAACAGTAGACCACAGCGAAGACACACAACGACAGAAGAGTTTCATAAATATATTGAAACAATTATAGAAGCAGTAGAACTAGTTAAAGCCTAGTCTCTATTGCTTTTTCTTATACTTACAAAATTATGGAGAGTGAATATAAATGGCAAATGTAATTGAATTAGATGGAAAAGAATTTGAATTAGACTTGAACCTAAACGCCCTTGCAGATGTAGAGGAAGAGACAGGCGTATCCGTAACTGACCTACAAGGAAATATGTCTATGAAAGTACTTCGTAGCCTTTTGTATAACGGTATTAAACAGACTTCCCCTGAAGTAACTGAAACTTATATCGGTAAGCATATTACAATTCAAAAATTAAATGAAATTACTCCTATTCTTAATGAGTCATTAGGTGGTTCAAAAAAACTAATTAGAAGTCGTTCGATGACATGGGAAGATATTAAACGGATCGGATACGGTCTTCTTAATTTAAAGCCAAAAGAATTGTTCTATGAAATCTCTGTTAAAGATTTCAATGAAATGTATGAAGCACATCTTTTTCAAAGGGCATGGGACGATGACAGTACAAACCATCGAACGGCTTGGCAGACTTCTCATATTCTCAATGGTATTAAGTCTTCAGCAGGAAGCAAGTCTAAGAACATTGAGGTAAAAGATATTTATGAATCTCGCTTTGATGTTGGCGGAAGAATTCAAGACGTGAGTAAGCGTGAAACCTTTACCAAGATTGATGAGAAATATAAACAGAAACAGTTGAAATCCTTAATAAGCAAGTTCGATAAGGGCAGGTAACGTAACTATATACGGTTATGTTACCTGTCTTTTTTTATTTATAGAAAAGGCAGGTGAGGACATGGCAACCTTATCAGAGATTATGGTTAGGATCGGTACAGATACAGCCAACTTCAGGGCAGGTATGTCCGAAGTAGAAAATAGTTTAAATAGAACATCAAAGCAATTTACATCCATTGGTAAAAGCTTAATGACAAAGGTTTCACTTCCTTTAACAGCAATCGGTGTAGGTGCTATTAAAGTCGGTGCAGACTTTGAGAAATCTATGTCAAATGTACAAGCAGTAACAGGTGCGACAGCAAGTGAAATGGATAACATGGGAGACACTGCCCGTAGCTTGGCAAGAGACTCAATGTTTACAGCTGGCGAGGTCGGTGATGCGATGGGATACCTCGGAATGGCGGGCTTTGAGACCAATGAAATCCTTGATGCCACAGGGATATGCTTAACTTAGCTACCCTTGCAAGTATGGATTTAGGTAGAACAGCCGACATTACATCAAACGTATTATCAGCAATGGGAATGGAAGCAGATGAGACAGGTAGACTTGTAGACGTAATGGCACAAGCAATTTCAAGTTCCAACGTTACAGGTGAAACACTTGGACAGACATTCTCATATGTAGCACCAACTGCCAATAACTTAGGTATCGAAATTGAAGAACTTACAGCAACCATTGGTCTTCTAGGTAGTCAAGGTTTACAAAGTGGTCGTGCAGGTCGTGGACTAAGGGCGGCTTTGGACAACCTAGCAAACGCAAGTGGTGACGCAAAGGATCAGTTAGATGCATTAAACGTGCAAGTCTTCGATTCAGAAGGTGAATTTAGGAACTTTAATGATATTATCAGAGATTTAGATAATGCCTTAGAAGGCATGTCTGCCGATGAACGGGGAAGCGTATTAAGTGACATCTTTGATACTACTGGTGCAGATGCTATGAACATGATACTAGCTGAGGGTTCAGAAAAGTTAGACGAGTTCACCGCAGAAATGGAAAACGCAGAGGGGCAGGGTGCAAACCTAGCTGAAGTTATGGCAGACAACCTCTATGGTTCACTTAACTCTCTAACATCCTCACTACACGAAATCGGTATTCAAATCTTCGAGATTTTAGAACCTTCTTTATCCGCAGTTATTCAAGTAGCTGAAGATCTTGTGAACTGGTTCGGTGATTTAGATGAATCTACAATGCAGTTCCTTGTAGTACTCGGTGGTCTAGCTATTGTTATTCCAGTAATCATTACAGGGTTCGGGCTTATTATCGGTGCAGTAGCAGGTTTTATTGCTATCTTGAAGCTTACTCTAAGTCCACTCGGCTTACTTCTTGCAGGTGTGATTGGAATTGGTTCTGCCTTAACCATCGCATGGACTCAAAGTGAGACTTTCCGTGATGTAGTAACCACAGCATTCACTAGTGTGATGGAAACAGGACGAGAAATTTTTAATAGCTTGCGAGAAATCTTTGAGGATTTCATGACCCGTTTCATGGAACTATGGGACGTTTACGGCGACCCTATTATGGATGCTATGAATGAAGCCTTTGACCGAATCCGTGAAGTAGGTTCACAAGCCTTTGAAGGAATCGGTGAATTCTTCCGCAACTGTGTTGAGATTATCCAAGAATGGTGGGATCAATACGGTGATGCCGTTATGGATCGAATGGAAGAAGCCTTTCAATCTGTTCAAGATGTAGCTGAGGTTGTTTTCCCAATCATCGCTGAACTATTCGAGATTGCTTGGCGTGAAATGGAAAAGGTACTCGGTTGGTTAGAACGAGGTTTCGGAGACATGATGGATGTTGTAGGAAAAATCATCGAAGGTGATTGGGCAGGGGCGATGAACATTCTACTCGATTTAGCTATTGATGCTTTTAAGGCTGTATGGAATGGTACAGGTGAATGGTTAGATGAGAAAGTGCTTGGCTTCTTCAGAGAAATGGGAGGTAACGCAAGTGATGCCCTTTCAGATTTAGTCGATTCAATTACCGAACCTTTCCGTAAAGGTTATGAAAATGCAGTTTCCTTTGTTGATGATATTAAAGATGCAATTTCTAATATGTTCAACACGCACATCACCATGCCACGCTTCAGCTATACAGGTTCATTAAACCCCGTCAACTGGCCTTCGCAGGGCTTACCTAGTCTCAGCGTTGACTGGTACGAGACAGGCGGTATCTTTACTGGTGCTTCCGTAATCGGTGTAGGTGAGAACGGTGATGAAGCTGTTCTACCATTATCCAATAAGTCTCGTATGAAACCATTCGCAGAAGCCGTTTCATCTATGATGGGTGACGGTAACAGCAATGATGGTGATGGTAAAACGATTAACGTTAACTTTAATGAAGCTATTCACATCCGTGAGGAAGCAGACATTAAGAAGCTAACTGAAGAAATGAAGAAACGTGAACGAATTGAAGAACGTGCTAAAGGAGTCTTTGCCTACAACTAGGCGAAGGCTTCTTTGCGTTACTAAGAAAGGTGATAAATATGGCAGTCTTAAATTTCGCAGGGAAAGACATTCCTGACTTTGTTATTGTAGGCAACCTGCATTTTGGCATTCTTCCTACACTAAGTACTACACCGATAGAAGTAAATGGACGGGCAGGTAATTACGATCAAGGTACTCGTATTGGTACTAGAACAATTGAAGTAGATATTACTATCGTTACACCAAATGATAATGAGGTTATGGCTTACGCAAGAGAGTTGGCAGATTGGTTATTCCATGAGGAAGTACAGCCTTTAATTATTAGTGACGATCCTGATAAATATTACAACGCTAGAGTTGATGGAGATACACAGATTTCCGAATTACTTAATCATGGTACAGCAACGATTACTTTTCTCTGCCCTGATCCTTTTGCATACAGCAAAGACCGTAAGTTTGAAACGGACTATGTTCAGTCTCCTAATAATGACGAACCATTAGTTATTGATAATCAAGGAACGGCTGAAACGTATCCAGTTATTCAAACATTCTTAGAGAATGACTCTTCCCTTGTTGCAATTACAAACGGATCAGAGTTCTTAGAACTTGGACTTGAAGACATTGAACTTCCTGAAAAAGAGATTGACCCTAGAGTCTTCTATGATCGTATGGAATCCGTCAACACAGGGTGGACAACAGCAGACAGTGTAGATAATGGATTGATTAGAGGAAGCTTTGAAAGTAATGGTTACTCTTTCCGACAGGCTGACGGTGATTATGGTTTACCTGATGTTGGTGAGGATGAAGAAGTTAGCAGAGAGTGGCGAGGTGCTTCTCTTATTAAATCATTAGATAGAAGTGTTCAGGATTTCACAGCATCCTTTAGGTTTGGTTTTGATGCTAGAAGTTCTACAGAGATCGGACGAATTGAATTCTATTTACTTGATGAGAACAACAGTCAAATTGGAAAGATCCGTATTGGAGACTTCACACCTGGAACATTCGCACCTAAAATGCAGGCACGAATTGGTAACTACAGTGGTGGGTTAAACATCGCAGACACTTACGGTTCTTCAAAGGGCAGTCTTTCCGACACCCCTAGTGGAACTCTTGAACTCAATCGAAGAGGTAACGAGTGGGAAGCCCGTATTGCTAAACGTGATGATAACGGAAATGAGTACGATGAATTAACTTACCGTTACGTTGACACTCAGGAAAGGTATACCAGTTCACGACTAGCTAAGATTCAAATTCATATTGCTACGTTAGGTTCTCTAAACACTGTTCATCATATGAACATTCAACACATTGAAGTACGTGAACCTTCCCACCCTAGTGATTTTGAAAATTCAGTACCTTTGTTTTTCAAGGCAGGGGAAATGGTTGAGTTCGACTGTCAACGTGGCATTGTATCCGTGAACGGAAAGACAGCTTTCCAGTTATTGAATGTAGGAAGTGAGTTCTTCTCATTGAAGCGTGGAGAAAATCACCTTATGACATATCCACGGAATGCAGAAACACAAGTATTTTACCGTGAAAGGTGGTTATAAGTTTGATCTTTATTTTAAATTCAAGAAAGATTGTAATTGGCGTTGCGACTAACAACAGTCCTGAATCAATGCCTTATTACAATGACGATCATCACGAAACATTAAACGGCAGGAACACTTATACCTTTACTGTTCCTGCTACTCATAAAGACGCAAGTAAACTAACTGTAAATGGACATGTTCTTATTCAAGACTTAGACGGTTTTTCCCACTTGTTTGTAATCAAAGAGTCGATTGAAACCAATGAAAGCAACCTTTATGAAAAGACCATCTTCGCTGAGAGTGTTGCTACAAGTGAATTACTTGGCGTACCTGTTAGACATTCAATTTAAACAGTGCTTCCATTGGTACTGCAATTGAAACGGTCTTAGGAAATACATCTAAATTTAAACTTGGAACTGTTGAAAGTAATGAGAGTAGGGACATTGAGATTGGTGAATACACTACAGCCCTCGATGCTTTACAGCAGATTGCAGGTGAGTTTGAAACAGAGTTGTACTATACCGTTAAGCTAGTTGGAACACAAGTTATTGACCAGTTTGTAAATGAAGTAGAAAGCCGTGGTAATCCTACTGGTGTTCGACTAGAGTACGGACATAACTTAACCTCAGTTACACGTACTGAAGACAGTACCCGTGTTGTTACAGCATTGATTGGTGTAGGTCAAGGTGGTTCAGACGGGGAACGAATGACACTTAACGGTTTCTCTGACTTTGACAATGGAACTTACTACCGTGAGGAAACTACAGATTGGATTGGATCAAGAGAAGCATTAGAACGTTGGTCTACAGATGGAAACCATATCTTTGATATTCACTTTGACGATCAGGCAGAAACGCAGACTCAATTATTCACTAATACCTATGCCGAACTAAGGAAGCGTGTTACCCCTAAGTTAACTTACGAAGTAGGGTTAGTTGATCTAGAAAAGATTACAGGATACAGCCAAAAGAAAGTACGTCTTGGTGATGAAATTGTAGTCGTTGATAAAACCTTTAACCCTTACATTCTTTTAAGTGCAAGGGTATTAGAAGTACATCGTTCCTACAACGATTCTAACAATGACAATATAGTTCTTGGTGAATTCGATGAACTAACTTTCTATGCTTCTTCACAAGTCCGTAGATTGCAGTTAATGATTTCCCGTTACGCAGGTAAGTGGGAAACAGGGGGCGGTATTTCTAAAGAAGAAGTAGAAGAAATGGTTGAACACCTTGAAGAAATGTCGCAGGAAGCTTTAGAAGAAGCATTACGTAGTGGAGAAATTTCACTTGAAGCTTTGCAGGAAGCTATTGAGTCAGGCGAAATGTCCCGTGATGCTATGGAAGATGCACTAGAAGCTATCCACGCTTCCAATGTTGCACAAGAAATGGCAGAAGATGCAAGGAAGGAAGCAGAAGATGCAGGACGCTTGGCAGTTGATTTAGATACTAAGGTGACTTATTTGGACGGGGAAAAGGTTAGCTTTAATGACTTGGCAGTCTCAGGTCGTACAGAAATCAATGGCGGTAATATTGTCACTGGTTCATTATCTGCTAACCGTATTCAAGGTGGTGTTATTTCAGGTGTTGATATTGATGTATCTAACAACGTAAGATTGGTAACGAATTATTTATTGGTACTCAGAACACCTTCACTAATAAGTATATTAACTTTGCTAACGGTGCTTCTATTCGAGGTACAAGGAACCTTTTAGAGATTGAAGCAACTACCTTTAGACTTCATGCAGAGTCGTTAGATATTCGAGGGAATGAAGTTACGTTACCACAGGTTAAAAGCGATCAGGGAACAGGCTACGGCTACTATAAGTTTAACGACTATAACTATATTCGTATGAGTCCTAACGACATTCGAGTTTACTTGGATGTAGATAACCCCAGTGCAGGAACTTCTTCTATTCAAATGTACAAGACACCGATGTTTAATATGATTCAACTAGAAGGTGCAGGGGGAAGGCAGGGACACGGTTCAGGTATTAAAGGACGTGACGGATTTATTGAGTTCCGTGATGCTTTGGATTCTTCACACATTGAATTAAGGGCTAATAACTTCCGTGAGGTTTCCAGTGTTGAAACGAAGTATGATATTCATGAGTTTGAACCTGCTGTATTAGACGTAATCTTAGACACACCTACGTATAGATTTAAGAGAAATAACCAAGTAGAGTCCGATCAAAATTATTACTTTACTGGGTTCATTGCAGAGGAAATGCCCCCTGAAATTTTCCATAGTGGAACGATTAACTTATCTGCTATTTGTGCTTTCCTTTGGAAAGGTATGCAAGAACAACAGGAAACTATAGAAGAACTAAAATCTGAACTGGAGGTTATTAAAAATGGCTAATCAGGAACTAGATATTAACGCAGTGCTTCAGCATTATCAGAACAAGTTAGCTTCAGCAAATCACGAAAACATTTTAATGCAAGCACGAATTGAACAGCTTGAAATTGAGATTGAACAAAATTCTAAGGATGCCTAACTAGGTGTCCTTTTTTAATTGGAGGTTTTACGATGGTAACTATTCTTGATGCAAACCTAAAATGGAACGGAAATCTTAGACCACTTTCAGCAAGTGATGTGGAGTTCATTATCATTCACCACCCTGTAGGATTTAACTACTCAGTTTGGCAAGCACACAATCAACACGTAGGGCAAGGTTGGGTAGGTATTGGCTACAACTACTACACACATAAAGGCGGTAAGCATTATGAAGGTCGTGGTTCTCATCACGGGGCACACGCAGGCGGTGACTATAACGGTCGGTCAATCGGTGCTTGCTTAGAAGGAAACTACGATCAGGAAAATGTAGATGAAAATGACCTCGTTGCTTTCGCAGGTCTAATCCGTCACCTTATGGATCGTTACAATGTTCCAGTTGAAAAAGTAATTCGTCATAGTGATTGTACAGGTTCAACAGGAAACACAAATTGCCCCGGCACTAACTTCCCGTGGAGTCGATTCAAAAACTTGTTAAGACACAGCAACGCTACTGATAATCCGTTATGGAATCAGACGGGCAAACACATTGAAGAGATCCAAGAAAACCTGATTAAATTAGGGTTTGACTTACCTCTTCATGGAGTTGACGGACACTTCGGCCAAGAGACTTTAGATGCTGTCAAAGCCCTTCAGTTAGAGTATGACCTGTCTAGTCCTGACGGTAATTACTTTGGCTTCTATGGCGATGCAACACAGGCAAAGGTTGAAAAATTATTAAGAGAGATGGAGGAAGGTATTGTGAATTTAAACGATGCACGTTACGCAAGCAACATCAAAGCTATTGAGGATTTAGTCAGACGTTATGGAGTAAGCACAATGCAAGAGGAACTAGAAGAAGGTCGTCTACGTTCAGCTGACCTTTACGGAACAATGATTAAAGCTATCCTTGATCCACGGGACGGAAACGTTTCACCAACTCATGAAGAAGCATGGGAAACTGTAGAAGTAGCAGGGTTAATGAACGGTGAACGCCCTCGTCAATACGTTACCCGTGAACAACTCGCTACCATCTTAGTTAGGTCAGACGTGGTTGATTAAACTACGTCTCCTTCTCAGGAGGTAAGTTAAGGTAATGGAACTAACACAACTATTAAATTATTTCGGAACAGAAGTGATTGCTATTGTTACGATTATCATTGTGTACGCTTTGTTTGTTAAACCAAAAGACAAGCAGATCAATGACCTTGTAGATAATAATAAGCAGATGGTGAATGACAACAGTAGCAGATGGGTAAAATATCTGCCACGATGGAGAAGATTACAGGACAGTTAGATATTCTTAACAGAAATCAGAATAATCTATCTAATGGTCAAGAAAGATTGTGGCGAGAAGTTCACCGTCTCAAAGGTGAAGAAGATAAAGAACCCCCTACCTACTATGACAAGGCAGGTGATAACGAATGATGTTTGAAATTGGTGTACTCGTAGCAGTTCTTGTTGCGTTTGGTCAGGCGTTGAAGAAAGTAAATGTTCCTTCAACTTATCTACCGTTCATTAACATTGCATTAGGTGCAGTAATCGGAGTTGTATATATTGATGCTTCCCTAGCTGAATCAATAATGACTGGTATTATAATTGGACTAACAGCAAGTGGTTTATATGACGTTGCAAAGGTAACTAAATAGACAGACAGAAGTAACACCCTCACTAAATGTAGTGGGGGTGTCTTTTTTTGTGTACAATATATGTTGTTATGTAGTCTACTACGTTAATACACGCTAGACTATTTTATCATATATAATAAATAGTGTTGCCAAGAATGGTAGAATATACTATAATAATCCATGTCGAGATAAAATTGTATAAAAAAAATCACTAGCAAGTTGTCGAAGACTTACTAGTGACTGGGCAGACGCAACAGAAACTTTGGCGAGTTCATGCGTCCCGAATTTCATTCATTTATGGTTTAAGTATACAAAAAAACTTATTCCTATTGCAAGAGAATCATAGATTTAATTTGCAATAGGTAAACCATAAAAGCATATTGATGCGTCTGCCCCTATTTTTCTTGAACACCAATTCAGAAATAGGGGTTTTTGTAATGACTAAATTAGATTTAACACAAGGAAAAACACCAAGAGAACAGCTAGAGTTACCGCCACTTTACTTTGTAGCAATGGATGACTGGGTAGATAAGATCGGTGATAAGGCGTTAGTACTTTACCTTCGTCTTTGGACATTGGCAGACCGCACAAACAAAGAACGGGACAACGATGTTATCCCTCAAAGCATTGGTAAGTTATCGCAACGTGTGGGTATGACTAAAGCTACTTTCTATAAGCATGTGAAAACACTTTATGAATATGCGTTGATAGACTTCATTACATATGAGGACAGTAAGCAAAAGGGGAACGCACCTGAAAATATTGTTGTCTTTAAGTACCCTCAAAATGATTTCACAAAGTCCGTTCAGCCTTTAGAAAAAGTACGTGAATGGGAAGACCGCACCAATGAAAAGTTTTCTTATACTAAAAAAAGGCGGTCGCCCTAAAAAAAGAGATTGAACAGGAAGCACCTAAGCCTGAACCAAAAGAAGATAAGAAGACAGTTGAAGAAGACTATCTTTCTACGAATGATAAAGTCAGAGAATCCTATAATGAGTTTGCAACTAAGATGGAAAAGAACGGTGTGGATTTAAAGAAGGTTCGTGAGTGGGTTAATCAGTCTAAAGATAAATATGATGTACGTGATTATTGGTTAGTCTTTCGACAGCTTGCAACCTATGAAAAGTCGATCAACGATACAAAAGCTTTTATCTATTCAACTGTAAAAATGTTAAACAAGTTATGGGAAAAATATTTAGATGAGACTAGAGATAGTATGATGAAACAACGTTCTGAAAATGTTTCACCTATGATTGAAAAGCCTGACTACAACTGGTTAGAATCTTGATTTAATGGGGTTTTGGATAGGGTAGTTTAAAAAACTAAACTACCCCCTTTACCTAGTTTAAAAAAATTAAACTACCCTAGTTTAAAAAAACTAAACTACCCTAGTTTAAAAAAATTAAACACAATAATTATCTTTAAATATCTTTACTAAATATCTTAAATAACTATAAATAATTATCTTTAAATTAAATTCAATTCTCCTGAGATTTGATAAACAAAATAAAACACATTTTATAAAATTGGAGTTGTTCATTTTGACTATTAAAGCACTATTAGAATCTGACTATAAGAATCAATATGCATTTGTGATGAAAGACGTTATACAAGACGTAGGACATTTACAAGCAATGGCTTACGAAACTCTTGTAAAAGAATGTCATAAACGTGAAGCGTGGGGAGGTTGGTTTCAACTTACCTATAAAGAAATGGAGGAAGACAACCACCTTAAAGAAAGAACCTTACGTAGATATATTTCCATGCTTAAAGAGAAGGGTTATATAGATTCAAGAATTGAAGGCTTACCTGCTATGAAATATTACAAGATTATGTAGCTAATATTTTCCCATCTAAGAAACTTTTTCCTACTCAGGACTATTAGGATTCATAAACTTATAGAATCGCTTAGGTGGAAACTGAGTGGGGTAGGTGAAAGCTGCATTTCATTTTACCTTTACGAAAAACTAGGAGGTCTACCGATGGACATTACTAACTTTGATGAATACAAGATTTATGATGGGGCACACCCTATTGCTGAAGAGGGCAGAAAAGCACAGGAAGAAGCTGAGAAAGAAGGTAAAGACGTAAGTCTCTTAACTTTTAAAGACGCTGTACAAAAGAAGTATGCCTTTCCTAATGGCATTGAAGTAAGTGTCATTAAGGACGACATGATTTCATTTGGTCAGTGGGAAGTGTATATAATTCCTGCATCATTTGAAGGTGATGAAAGCAAGCTACCTTTTGAACTTGGTAGCATTGATCGTTTTGAAACGTTAGAAGAAGTAGCTAAAGTATTATTTAAAATAAAGAACGTGTAACAAACAAACCTCATAACATCCCTTTCCTATAAAGCCTTACCTCAATTTGGGGTAGGGCTATTTCTCTTTCTCCATACACAAATATCTGTTTCCTAAAATCTCTATGTCCTAATACCTTTTCTGAACTCCATTACAAAAATGTAAAAGAAAAGGGAGGACAAAAGAAAACACAATGTACCTAACATTACATTCCTCATTATTTACAGAAAGAATAGTAGACAAAATAGGAAGTTCAGGATTAACAACTTTACTTTGTTTAGCTACTTACATGAATGAAGACGGTGTTTGTAGGACTACACAAAAAGAACTTTCAGAAAGAATGGGTGTTCATATTAACAGTATGAATAAATACCTTAACGATCTACTAGAAGTAACGGTAGATGGTGAACCTTTAGTTACTAAACAAAAGATCAATCAAAATAATTACATTTATATTATTCATCCTATTAGTAAAGTATCTGCAATCTTTATTAGTGATGATAGTAAGGAGGTTTCCAGTAGTGGAGACAATGGAACACAGATGTCAATTGGCTGACGTATGTAAGGTTGCAGGAGAGGAAGGGAAATGTAATGTTCTCTGTAGCCCCTTCATGATGCTTCATGGTGTTAACGGTGACGGGGGAATATGGAAAGCAAGAAACGTTCCTAAGAAGTATGAAGGTGTACGGTTTGATAACTTACCAATACAAGAGGATAACCCAACGGCTTATGAATGGGTTGCCCGTTATGTAAATAACATTACAGCTAATGTCGAGAAGGGCATAGGGCTGTTTTTTTATTCCGTTTCAACACAAGAAAACAGGTTAGGTACGGGAACAGGTAAAACCACTTCAGCAATTACAATCCTCAATGAGTATGTGAAAGCGAGAACCATTGAACATACGAAAGGTATTAGAAAGATGGAGAACAACCCTGCTTTATTTTATAAGGCTTCTGATTATCAAGCTTTATACAATAGCCAGTTCAATGGTACGGACAAAATGAAAGAGGAAGCAACGCTAAAGTATTACCGTATCAAGGAACAGTTTAAAACAGTTGACCTTCTTGTTCTTGATGACGTTGGTATTCGTGATCGTATTACAGATAACTTCGAGAACGAATTAACAGAAGTCATTGATGCTAGAGACGGAGAAGAGTTGGCTACCATCTTCACTAGTAACTTAGATGTTTCAAGTCTAGAGAAGACGTTAGGGCATCGTATAACTTCCCGAATTGATGGTATGACAGAACAGATTGCATTGTACGGAACGGATAAACGAAAAGGGGGTATCTTGAAATGATTGAAGCACAGCTATTAAGTAAGGTGATTGATGACGATTCGTTTTACCAGTTGAATAAATACAACGTAACGAAAGATGACTTTCATGATTACCCTGACGTTTACGAATTCGTTCAAGGCTACGTAGATGAGTACCAACAAACACCTGATTACCGTACAGTCGTTTCAAACTTTCAGGACTTTGATTACATCGCAGATGTTAACGACAACTTTTCTTATCTTGCTAAGACAGTTAAAAGTAAATCTGCTAAACGTCTAGCCTTTGAAATGCTTAACGGACAGCTTAACGAACAGTATAAAAAGAATGACGGGGCTACCTTTGCCAAGTGGTTATTACAAGAAGCAAAGACGATCCACGCAATGGCTGAACAATCTAACGGCATCGGAACTAACTACGCTACCAACGGTGCGGAACGTAAAGAGTGGTATGAAGAGAACAAGGAAACCCGTACCTTCTCTTACATCCCTACACCTTACGAGTCATTAACGAAGTGGCTTGGTGGTGGCTTTGAGTTAGGAGATTACATTTTACTTCAGGCTTATACTAACAGAGGTAAGTCATGGATTAGTACACACATCGGAGAGACTGCCCATAAAAATGATTTTGGTGTCCTTCATTACTCACCTGAACTTTCAACCAAGCAACAGGTTTACAGACTAGATACCTTGCGAGGACATTTTGATAATACGGCTGTTCGAAGAGGGCAATTAGAGGATGAAGAAGAGTACTTTAATTTCTTGGATCAGTTCAATGAAAAGGTAGAGACTCCTTACATCATCAAGACTATGGAGGATTTACCAAACGGTTTAAGTGTAGAAGTAATTGAAGCTGACCTACAGGCTAACCCTAATATTCAGATGGTTATTATTGATGGCTTTAACTTGATGCGTCATAAAGGCAATGGACGTGATGCCATGACAGCAACAAGCCGTAGGCTACGACAAATATTCTCACGCTATAAAGTAGCAGGATTGGTTGTTCATCAAACGCCAACGAGTGCTGAGAAAGAAAACCGAGGTGAAAGCGAGAAGGTTTGCAGACAGTAAACCCACCACGTATTGACCAGTACAGTGAAACGATTGCTGTTATTCAAGATGCTTCAACCGTTCTTAACTTTGACCAAAACGATGGGATCGGTGCAATCCTTTTAGCGAAAGCAAGAGAACCAAACGTAGGGAATCAGTTAGAACTTAGGTGTAACTTTAACTATGGTTACATTACCGAACCGCAGGTTGTCGATATATTTTAGGAGGTTCAAATGATTAGAGTAAGAGGGCAAGAACTACATGTTGATGTTATGGAAGAACTTTCATTCTATATAGAGTCCTTTGATAGAGGAAGTGAGAAGGTAGATGAGTTCGTTTCTTGTAGCCCTTTCCGTTCTGAAAGAACACCTAGCTTTTCTATTAGTCTTGATACAGGGCAATGGATTGATTTTGGGGCAGATGAATATGATTTATTCAAGAAAGGGGGTCTAGTTAAACTCCTTTCTTTTTTACGTAACGAGACTTACGAGGAAGCCGAACATTATTTATTAGACAGGTACGGTATTGATATTAGTGACCCCGATGTTCTGGCCTTCACAATTGATCTTCAGGAAGATTCTAGCAACGATAGGATCATTAGCCTTGATGAATATAGAAAGTACGCATACAGGCATAATTATTTAGCAACACGGGGTATCAGTGAGAAGGTACAACGTTCATTCAAGGTTGGCTACGATAAAAGAAGTAAAGCTATCACGTTCCCGTGGATGAATAGAAATGATGAGATCGTTAATATCAAGTACCGATCCGTTAAGTCTAAGCAGTTCTATTATTACGGGGAAGGTCAACCTATTCGCAATCATCTTTATGGAATGAACTTTATTCATAAACTAAATATTACAGAAGCGTATATTGTTGAGTCGGAAATTGATGCCCTTTACCTTTGGACACATGGCTTTCCTGCTGTGGCTTTAGGAGGATCAAACTTAAGTAGTGCCCAGTCAAAGCTTTTTACTCGTTCCCCTATTGAGAATTTAATAATTGCTGTCGATAATGATTCTGTAGGAGAATGGATAAGTACCGCAATTTCTAAGCGATTAAACGGGTTGATGACTTTAGAGAAGATTAAGTACCCAAACCATGTAAAGGACGTCAACGACCTTAGTAGTGACGAGTTGGTGACAGTTCTTAATCCGAATAGTAGGGAATCAACTAAGCCTTTTCTACTGAATTAAAATTGTTTTCGTGGGAAAATAGAATGAGAACAGTTGTTCTTGGCTGATGTACCAGTATTTCTCACGAATTGGGAACAAATTCTTCGGCTATTACAGATGTTTCAAGGTGTTTACAACATTACCCAAACCGTTTATAGTGGTGAAGAAGGTCAAGTATTATAACAGAACAGTTTATAGTTCTTGAACAAGTTAAACAAATTAAACTACGTTTGTATAAGTTAAACTAAGTTACAACTAGTTCTGATAACAAAAAAAGCGTCAAGGTCTAACCAACCTCAACGCCTGCAACCTAACCAGTTGCTTTTTATTTTTTTGTTTAGAACCTATGTACGGTAATGACCAAGCATGAAAGCAGACCGAATTCCGACCAAAGAATTTTGATAAGCAATTTAAAAAGTATCTACACAAGACCCACCACAGGTACGCCCTTTTTTTTAGTTGCCACCACAGCTAACCAATTTTTGGCGAAGTGTATCTAATTTTAAACATCCGTAAGTTACGGGCTTATTTAGTCATGCTTTTTTTACTTGGACAGGGTTAGAAAAATTTCTTTAAAACTTTTTCAGTTTCAATGTCCTTTTTTTCTTTCCCTAATTCCATTACCTATATGAGAACAATTTTAACTCTTACTAACTTAAAACACAACACTAAGGAGACAAGTAAAAAAATGTTAACGAACAATCAAAGCACAATCAATGAGATTACTGAAGGTAAAACATTCAAGCAACAAACTCAGGTACAAAAAGATCAAGTACGTGAACGCCAAGATTTCCTAGCTTGTACATATCAAGATACGGATAATCAATCAGATCGTGATGATGCTTTCCTAGAACTATTCGACAGTATGCAAGCCTTGATTGAGTCTAAGGTTAGAAGACATTCCTTAGATCAGGGCATTGATCCTGAAGAGTTACGAGGTGATCTATACGAAGAGTTGGTTATGTGCCTTGAACGATTCGATAGAAACGGTGGCGTACCGTTTGTTGCATTATACAGACAGTATTCTCATTGGGTAGTTACTACATACTTTAAAGGCAACGTTAAGAATGTAGATACAAACCACGACTTCATGAATGTTGAACTTGATAAGCCAACAGATAGTGACAGTAATGATAGTACAGGTGAAGTGATTCCTGATCCTGCTACATCTTATGACGACACATTAAATGAAGTACTTATTGACCAACTTGCGAAAGATTGTTTCGACAATGACTTAAAGAAAGAAACTGTCATTCACATGAATAGTCAAGGCTTCAAACGAAGTGAAATTGTACGTGCTATTAAGAACGATAATACCAATGAAGATAGTCTCGCTAAGTATGTAAACCGAACAGTAAATAACTTTCGTTCTTACTGCGTTAACTTAAATAAACTTAACTTAATTTAATTTAAATACCGTTAAGTAAATTTAATTTTACTAAGTGGTGTGTAACTAACGTCATTCTAAATGAAATATATGGAAAAGTAAATCAAGATTTTAAATTTAATGTGATAAATATCCTATGTTTGTAATCTGTTTGTTACCTACATAGGTTATTTAATCCTATTTTAACAGTAGTTCTCGACCAAACTAAGGCACAAGTCATTAAACTGTAGCCCTTCTTTTTTTATGAACAAAAACAAAGAAGAAGAGGGGAAATTAAAATGTCATTACTAACAAAAACAGGACAAGAAGCAAGAGAATCAGCAAACCAAGTACCTAAGAAGAAGGTAGATTTTGATAAAGATTATATTAAGTTAAAGACTGACCAGTCTGTACGTGTAAAACTTATGGGAACAGAAGATTATGTAGAGTTCATGCAACATAACCTGTTTCGTGATGGTGGAAACGGTATCTTACCACAGCCTTGTATTGAACCACTTGGTAAAGAGTGTGCGTTCTGCATCGCTAGTCAGTCAGGCGTAGAAGGGTTCGATGAACTACGTGCAAAGAAACGTTACCTATTCGCATTCTACGATATTGATAATCAACAAGTACGCTACTTCAACGCTTCTAAGAATCAAGGACAGAAAATTATGTCAACTATTGAAGAGTACTCAGAAGAAGTTGACGAGTACGCATTCAAGTTTGTTCGTACTGGTGAAGGTACAGCAACTTCATATGACCTTAACCTAATCCCTAAGTTGAAGGATGAAGCAGGAAAAGAAGGCTTTGAATTGGCGAAAGAAGAAAGCGTAGAGATTAAAGACTTTGAAGAAATGCTTATTCCAAGAACGTATGAACAACAAATCGATCAGCTACGTAAAGCAGGCTTCCCAGTTGCAGACTACTTTGATGTGATGGAGATTGAAGATGAGGAAGGCAATGTATCTGTAGATGTTGATAGTGAGGAAACACCTGTAAAGGAATTTTAAGATATGAATACAGTTCATAATCTTGATTGCTTAGAAGGAATGAAAGGGCTTGGTGATGGTTCAGTTGATCTAACTGTCACTAGCCCACCTTATGATGATATTAGAGGTTATCACGGGTTTGAATTTGATGTAGAAAAGATTGTTCCTGAACTGTATAGAGTTACGAAAGACGGGGGCGTAGTTGTTTGGGTAGTTGGTGACCGTACTGTAAAAGGTAGTGAGTCAGGAACTAGCTTTAAGCAAGCCCTTCTTTTTATGGAACAAGGGTTTAGGTTACACGACACTATGATCTATAGAAAGAAGAATCCTATGCCACAGAACCACGGACGATATGAACAGTCGTTTGAATATATGTTTGTGTTCTCTAAAGGTAAGCCCAATACTTTTAATGGTTTGCGTGAACAGTGTGTTACGGCAGGAAGCAGATATAACTATGCTACAAGACAAAGTTCTTCTTCAGTCTTAGAAGGCGGTGTAGGAAGAAACAGGGACGAGGTAGTAACCACTAAAGACACCAAACTAAAGGGGAATGTTTGGGAATACAGTATAGGTATCCACCAATCAACAAAAGATAAGGTTGCCTTTCAGCATCCTGCTATCTTTCCTGAGAAGTTAGCAGAAGATCATATATTGTCTTGGTCAAATAGTGGCGATGTTGTATTAGATCCGTTCGCAGGTTCAGCACTACCTTAAAGATGGCTAAGAAGAATGATCGTAAGTTTATTGGCTTCGAGATTTCAAACGAGTATGTAAATATCATAGAACAGCGATTATCTATATCATAAATTCGGACACGGACACTAACCGTGTCCTTTTTTTATGCCTTCTTCCATTACAGGGATGAGGTGATAATGATGTTTGATATTGATTTACATGACGTACAAGAAGATAAACAAAAGTTAGATAAAGTCCGTGTTGCTGAACGAATGAGAGAGTTGAAAGAGTATCAACCAACTCATGATGAGATATGGAGAACTGGTTACGACACCCATACAGGTAAACGGAAGGTTGGGATTTATCAAACCAAGATTAGTAATGCAGATATGAAAAAAACTGCAAGCTGTAGAAGAAGCAATCAAAGATGGTTCGCTAGGTGTTGGTGTTGAGGACATGAAGAAGTTCAACAAGTCCCATGCCCTACGGTTGTACGCTGTTTTAATGGCTACGAAACGTGAAGAGATTCTAGAAAACATGGTTGCTGAAACGCCTGATAATTATGTACTGGTTATGGATGCTACTGCATTAAAACAAATGCACGACACATTAAAAGAAGAACCCATCATAGCCGTGGATACTGAGACAACAGGCTTAATAAGTACGGGGATGACAAGATTGTAGGTGCTTCATTTACTGCACCGAATGCTGACATGCATTACTATGTTCCGATCAGACATGATGAGGACAATGCACCGTTAGATAAAGCCCGTTACTATATGAAACGTATCCTAGAAATGAATAACTCAAAGGTATTTCATAACGCCACTTTCGACCTTCACCAATTCAGAACTGAGGGACTAGAAGTAAATGGAGACATTCATGATACGCAGGTTCTAATGGCTGTCTTAAATGAAAATGAAATCTCCTTTAGGTTGAAGCATCTTGTTCCTAAGTACTTAAAGATTCAAGGAGATACTTTTGATGAACTGTTTGGGAAGACACCGTTTAACGAAGTTGAATTAAAGTACGCCCGTTACTATGCGTGTAAGGATACTGAAATCACTTGGTTACTGTTCGACTTTCTTCAAGGGTATTTGAAGAAGCAAAATGGTTTGTATAGCTACTACTGGGAAGTTGAACAGCCGTTGATTAAAGTTGTTTTTGAAATGGAACGTGAAGGTTTTTACATTGATATGAATGAGGTTAAGAAGCAAAAAGAAATCCTTGAACCTTCCCTTCAAAAGACTAGACAAGACCTGGCCGAGATGTTGGGGGACATTAACTTAAATTCTCCTAAGCAACTTTTACCTGCTTTGCAAAAGGCTGTAAGTCCTGAACTAAAAGGGACGGGTAAGGATGAACTGAAGCCTTATAAAGCACACCCAGTCATTGAGAAGTTGCAAAAGTATAAGGATGATACTAAGCAACTAACTGGATTCGTTGAGAAGATTCATACCTTCATTCAACGTGATGGTAAACTTCATGGATCGTTTAAACAAAACGGTGCTAGGACAGGGCGTTTCAGTTCGGCTGAACCTAACTTACAGCAACAACCACCTGAAGCAAGAAACATGTTCTTAGTTGATGATGACAGCCTTATCTTAGGGCTAGACTTTTCAGCACAAGAACCTAGAATGCTTGCACATTATACGCAAGAACCTGTTCTATTAGAGAACTATGCTAATGGACGTGATTTGTACGCTACGTTGGCAAGTGAGTTTTACAACAAGCCTTATGAAGATTGCTACAAAAATCCTGACGGTTCTGATACTAAGGAACGTAAGGAATTTAAGGTAATCGTATTAGCTATCATGTATCAAATGGGTTCAGGATCATTGGCAGGTTCTTTAAATATCTCAAATAAAGAAGCGAAGAAACTGATTGATAATTTCTATAAGCAATTCCCACAGGTTGCGAAGTTTGTAAAGAACAACACAGCTGAAGCATGTCGTCAGGGATATGTAGAAATGAAGATCAATAATTACACCCGTAAGCGTAGGCTTCCTTTCTTCAGAGGAAAGAACCCTAACTTCACTTACGATACATTTAGCACCAACGCTAAGATTCAAGGCACGTCAGCTATTCAAACCAAGATGTGTATGATTGAAGGGCATCATCTTTGTAAGGAATTAACTACAGAAGGTAGGGTCTTTGCATTGCTTGCATGTGTCCACGATGAGTTGTTATTTAAAGTCCCTAAAGATGTTACGAGGGCAGAAGTAGCGAAGTTTGAAAGCATTATGACTGAGACTGTTCAACTGCACAATGTAGATAGTGCAACAGATGGTGAGTTAGGTCAGTACTGGGGCGACTTAGTACCTGTAGATACATTCTTTAATCAAAACTAAATCTAACAAATATCAAGACCTCTTATTCAAGGGGTCTTTTTTGTGTTCTATAGGAGGAATTACAATGAGTTTGGTATCAAAACCAACAGAACTAACAGCAGAAATTAAAGAGAAGAGTAAATATAAAAAGCGTGGCAGTAAGCTTGAACGAGAGATTCTAAATCAAATGGACGAGATTAACAGCCTTGATTACTTCCCTATCAAGTCCGTTGAAAAATTAGTACTGGAACAAAAGCATTTTGAGTATGACAAGGTAGGGATAGAACCCGAGTTTCCTGAAGGACTTGTACGCTTTTCCCCTTCCAGTGCAGATAAATGTGATCGTGAACTTTTCTTTAAAGCTAATAAAGCACCTAAAGATAAGAAGACACAGTACCCTTTTCAAAGACGATGGACTAGAAACAGTACCGCAGTACATGACGCTGTTCAAAAGCAGCTTTTAGAATCAGAAGTTCTTTTAGAGAATCCGCAGTTCACAGTAAACAGAAAAAAATGGTCTGCCTGCATGGGAACAAATCATTGCAGAGACAAAGATCATTGAACATGACGGGGAAACTTTCTGTATCTATGGAATGATGGACGGTCTTCTAACCTATAAAGAAGATGGTTCAACCATTGGTTTTGAATTTAAGACTAAGAGTAACACGCCAAGTCAGGTGAAGAACATTAAAGAACCACAACCTTCACACATTCAGCAGTGTGTAGCTTATTCATTACTGTTTGATGTTGATGAGTTTCTATTAGTCTATGAAGGCGTGGCAAAATCTAAGTGGAGTTCTAACGATGAAGCTTACCCTGATACGAAAGCATTCTATGTACGACCAACTGAACGGGAGAAGACTTGGTTACTAGATAAGTTTGCTGAGGTTACACGTAATGTTGAGGATGGAGAATTAAGCCGACCTGACTACAGCAAGTGCTTGTTCTGTCCTTACAAAACAATTTGTGAAGAGTATGGTTCAGGCGTATGAGAAAACGAGTACTAGCATGTGACCTGTCCCTTTCTTCCCCTGCCTTTGCAGTTATGGAATTTGATACAGTGAGTGCCGAGGAAACACAGATGTATATTAAGCATCTATCTCACGTTAAGACGAACAACAAGAAGGTTCACGGGCATAGGTTCACACAAATATCCGACCACTTACAGGAAATTGTAGACGAGTACCCACCTAATTATGTTGTATTTGAAAAGGGCTTCTCTAAGTTTCATAACGTCACCCACACTTTACAAAGAGTAGTAGGGGTGGCGATTCACAAACTCTATGAAAATGAAGTCGATACGATTGTAGAGATTACACCTACGACAGTTAAGAAAGCTATTACTGGTAATGGTAAAGCCAAGAAAGATCAGGTAGCGAGAGACTTAAAGAATTTTGTAGGTGACATTGAATATAAAACTGATGATGAGTCAGATGCAGTAGCCGTTGCGTTGACCTTCGCATTACAGAAAGGGTGGATTTAATTCCACTCTTTTTATTTTTATGTCCTTTTCTTCTCCTACGATTCCATTACTAAGGTGTAAAGAAAACAACTTAGGGGGTTACAAAATGGACTTTGTTTCTGACGTAATGGAAAAGCATTTCAACAGTCTTGACGGAGAGAAGATGAAGGAAGGTGTTTCCTACATTTACGTACTGCATGACGCTATTGTGAGTATTGAATTAGAAGACAGCGAACTAAATGTTGAGGTAACTGTAGGAGAACTAACACATTTAGATATTTCAACAGGGTTATAGGAGGGTTCGGAATGATTGCAAAATCTGAGGTGATTTATCTGATCGATGATCTACGAGATGAGGTTCAAGCCATGAGAGAGAACGGTGAACAAGACTTACGTTCCGTACTACATCATATTGATTTTTTTAAGTAGCGACATCCGTAAGTTAGAGGAAAGGTAATCATGCTACACACAGTTGTAGGTGGAATGTTCGCAGGTAAAACAAGCGAGTTATTGAGACAAGGTAAACGACATGAACTAGCAGGACGATTGGTTCTTTATATTAAACCTGAATTCGACAGCCGTTACGGAATGGATGTTATAGGCACTCATGATGGTGAAACGGTTGTTGCTAAAACAATTGATAAACCTAATGCATTACTAGCTTATAACCATTTGAAATATGAAGTGTTTGTTATTGACGAGATTCAGTTTTTCGATGAACGGATCATTGATTATATTGATTTCTTATTGCAGATGGATAAGACCGTTATTGTTGGTGGTCTTGATATGGATTATGAGGGTAAGCCCTTTGAAAACTCAGCACAATTATTAGCTATGGCAGATCAGGTAACGAAACTAAAAGCTGTCTGTCAGTTATGCGGTGATGATGCCACGTTCTCTAATCGAACAATGGAAAGTACAGAACGCCACGCTTTAGGTGGACAGGGTGACTACTACCCTACATGTAGAAAATGTAGAAATACAAATTGAAGGAGTTTTTAATAATGGAATTTGAAAAATGGCTAGAACATGCAAAGAAGATGGAACAGCACGAAATTCACGGGGCACAAGAAGCACCTGAAGTTGGTGGAACTAACTTGGTAGATATGTTGGGACTCGTTAACGCACTATCAGGAAGTGTTGAAGGAGAAGGAGAAGAGGAAGAAAACCCATTCGGTTTCATCATTGAACCTATTCAAGAACTCGTTGAATATGCAGTTGATGAGTTTACAGAAGTTCAAGCAATGGAACATACACGGATGGATGTAGACCTAAAAGGTATGTCAATCAGTGGACAGCCTGAAGACGTGAAAGAAATTCTTTCTTTCTTGATTGATAAAAACAAGGTAGCTGATTCACATGGCGATGAGTAAAGAAGAGAAACGGATCAAGGAGTTAGAAGAACTTCTTGACCGTTATAAAAACCTTTCAGATAAAAAAGAAAACGAGATTCATGAACTAAGTAAGACTTTAAATAATGTGGAAACAGAATCTCGTCAGTACCAACGAGAGTTAGTCGCTATTCATGATCTTCATAACGCATTTGTGCAACAGATCATTGATTCATTTTCATTACTAAACTTACGAGTCGTACAGGGGGCAGATTTAAATGGCAAAGAAGAAGAAGGTTGATTTAGTAGAAGGATATTTAAAATCGTTAGATATTTTAACGGCAAGTTCTAACAGCGATGTTGCAATCTTTGATGAGGTGATTGACAGCCTTAAAGTACGTAACACACAGCTTAAAGAATTAAACACCGATGCCCGTTCTAAACGTGAACAGCTTCAGGTGGTAGAACGTCAGGCACAGGAACAAATTCAGGCGAATGAAAAGATTATCGCCAATATTGAATCAGTGATTAAACCAAGCGAAGGATAGGAGAATATGACAGTGATAGTAACCGCAGGAATGATTGCAAGTGGAAAAACAACAGTAGCAGAACTAATTAGCAAAGAATTGGACTCAGAAATGTTTTATGAGTCAGTGGATGACAACCCTATCCTTCCCCTATTCTATCAAGCATCGGACGAAGAAATTGAGTCGAACCGTTATCCGTTTTTACTTCAACTTTACTTCTTGAATAGTCGATTCGATCAGATCAAAGATGCGTATCACGACCGTAACAATACTTTAGATCGTTCCATTTATGAAGATTGGTACTTCGCTAAAGTTAACCATGATTTGGGACGTATCAATGACCTAGAGTTTTCTATCTACGAGTCACTTCTCAATAACATGATGCAGGAATTAGAAACGCTACCTCAGAAAGCACCTGACATTATGGTTTATCTACGTGCTTCCTTTGAAACCATCTTGTTCAGAATTGGGTTGCGTGGACGTGACTTTGAGATTGACGAGGAACTTAAAGACTACTACTACGCACTATGGAAAGGCTACGATGATTGGGTAATGAATCACTACGATAAATCAGATGTAGTCATTATTGATATGGATAAAGTAGATGTTGAAACAAGTGAAATTGATGCACAAATGGTGATTGATAAAGTAAAAGCAAAACTTGCAGAAAGAGACGAGAAGGCAGGGGCATAAGCCCTGTCTTTTTATTATGAAAGGGGAAAAATAAATGAACTATCTATTAGGAATTTTAATGGTGGGGGTACTAATTGGACTGGCTTTCTTGCTGTCTTCAGATAAGAAGCGAGTGAATTACAAAGCCATAGGAATTATGTTGGGGCTTCAGGTACTCACTACCTTATTTATGTTTCAGACTTCCATTGGTCAACAAATTGTACTGTTCCTGACGGAGATTCTAAACCGTCTTATTGAGTTTGGTGAAGCAGGAATTGATTTTGTTATGGGTGGCTTTCAACTAGATGAGGGTGGCGTATTCTTTATCAACGTTCTCCTATTGATCGTCTTCTTCTCAATGCTTCTTTCAGTACTAACTTACCTTAAGATTCTTCCACGGGCGATTAACCTTTTCGGTGGAATTCTTTCTAAGGTTACAGGACTTCCAAGAGTCGAAAGCTTCAACGCTGTTAACTCTATTTTCTTCGGTCAGTCTGAAGCGATCCTTGCTATTAAGTCTCAGGTGTCTAGCTTAGACCGTAACCGTCTATTCATCGTATGTGTATCGGCAATGGCTTCTGTATCGGCTTCTGTAGTAGGTGTATACATTACAATGCTACCTGCTGAATACGTCCTCGTTGCCTTCCACTTAATATGTTCAGTGGTTTGATTATAGCTTCAATCGTTGCACCAGTTTCCGATGCTGTTAAGGATGAAAAGATTGATCCGAACGATCTTTCTACAGACAAGTCATTCTTTGAAGCAATGTCTAATGGTGCATTGGAGGGCGGAAAGATGGCATTGATTGTAGGTGCTATGCTTATTGCATTCATCGGATTTATGGAAGGTATCAACTGGGTAGCCTTTGCCTTAACAGGTATCACGGTACAGGATATGCTAGGTTATCTATTCGTTCCGTTGACGTTCTTACTTGGAATTCCTGCAAGTGAAATGGTAGACGCAGGGGCAATCATGGGCTTGAAGATTGTTACTAATGAGTTCGTTGCTATCCTAGGCCTTAATGAAATTGCAGGAACACTTTCAGAACGTACACTAGGAATTGTATCTGCATTCCTTATTAGCTTCGCTAACTTCTCTAGTATTGGAATCATTTCAGGATCAATGAAAGCAATCAACGGGGAACAAGCTTCGCATGTAGCTAAGTTTGGTTTGAAGTTACTTCTTGTAGCTACTATGGCAAGTCTTTTGACGGCAACTATGGTAGGTCTATTCATCTAATTAGAAAGGTTGGGGTTGATTCCCTGACCTTTCTTTTTTTTATGTCCTATTTTACCTACGTCTGTCCATTACATAGATGAGATAAATAAAAGGAGTTGTCACGATGGTTGAATCTACCCTTTCCTTTGTCGGATTTTCTACAGACGAAGAAGATAAAAAAGGACTTTTATTTAATGATGGAACATTTATAAGCACAACTAATTTTTCAATGTACCCACCTTTAAAAAGTGGGTGTAAAGATGTTGAAGATGTTTACATCGATAGGTTTAATCAACAATTCAATATTCGGTTAGCCAGTGGAACAGAAATTTTTGGTGAATATGAATCCATTAAAAGTACAGATAAAGGAGTGAAGGAAATGACTGATCGAGGATATATTGAAGAAGCGTTACGAAATGAAAAGGTTAAAGAGGTAAAAATCTATGCTAAAAAAATTTCATATTGTTCTTGAAAGTGGTAAAAGATTGATTGCACATATAGATAAAATTGGTGAACTTAGTTATGAACTCTCTAAAGAAGAAACCACCTGTAAGGTTATGGCTACGTGGTAGTTCATACACGGACGCCTGAAAATAACGGGGGCATTGATCCTGACACTGAAAAGATAGTCAGTATATGTGATGGCTGTTTGGATGTACTAAGAAAATGTGATGAGTTTATTGAATGGGAAGATGAACATTATTGTAACGAAGAATGCTTATTAGATAGGCTTTCATATAAAAAAGTTACAGGCTTTGAAATTAAGGAGGGGGCTATTTAAATGGGTAAGCTAACATTAGAGAACTTAGAAGATATTTATTTTGAAAATGAAGTTCAGGTTAATGGTGTTATATATGCACTAGTAGAATCAGGTACTTGGGAAGATCAAGGGAAGTTTCAGACCTTAGATATAATCTTCACCGATGGTGCGGAGTATTACCGTGGATTTGTAGGACGATCAGGTGACCATTGGCAAGGGTATACGTATGAAAGTGAGATTCTAGGTGATGAAGAAGTAGATCTTCATACTGTAGAAAAACGTGAAGT
Source organism: Geomicrobium sp. JCM 19055 (assembly GCF_000698185.1). NCBI lineage: Bacteria > Bacillati > Bacillota > Bacilli > Caryophanales > Geomicrobium > Geomicrobium sp. JCM 19055. The sequence continues at coordinate 9,834 of NZ_BAXL01000021.1, read as the reverse complement.
TACACGTACAGAGTGGGTGGAGGTTGGATGAAAAGCCGATTAGATCAGCAGAGAGAAAAAGGGGCGTGGTCTGTATTCCTCTTTGTTATCTCGTATGTCTTAGGTGTTTCCCTTATTGCCTTACTTATAGCGTTTGTAGCTGTAGGAATACCTACTATCACCCATTTACTATTAACTTTAATTCCCTTCTATAGCTTAAAGTTATCGGACATTTATATTGTATGGGGAATTATATTACTAATACTATTCGTCCTAGCATTACTAGGTAAGAGAAAATAAAGGAGAAGATATATTATGCGTATCGTATTTCAAGGAAGCTTACACCCTGAAGAATTGGGTCAAGCAGTAGAAGAAATCATTGCAGAAACATTAGCCGAGGTTGAGGGCACAGAACTTCACCCTCAAATGCTACACAATCCAACTGTAGAGACTAACCTAAATGTTGTAGGGTTTGAGAAGCCTGTTCTTGTAACACAGGATGATGAAAACCTTATGTTTACAGTTCATACAGGATTTAAAGACGGAGAGTTTACCGAGTATGTTGCACCTGATAAAGAGGAACTATTAAAAGACTTTCACGAAGCTGTAGAACAAGAAGAGAATGCAAATAAAGAATAAACAAAACGCCCTTACTGGTCTTCAGTAGGGGCATTTTTATTTTCTTCCTGATCTTCTTCTTCTCGCTGTGCTTCCTTCTCTTCTATCAGTTCATGAATGTGGTTAGGTTCGTATCCATGTGACAAGTGATGGTTAAACGCTTCATTGAATAGTTCTTCTGTTTCTTCTTCCATTTCAAATGAAATGATTTTATTCATGTCAGTTATATTTAAAGCCTTAGCAATTACTAGTACATTGATTAGGCTGTACGATGATCTTTTCATATGCAACATGCTATGAAGTGTTGCCCTACTTACCCTGTTAACCTCGCTAGTTCTGTAGCAGTAATACCTACTTCATCTAATACTTCCTGAAGGTTACAAACGATTGTTACGTCAGGGAATAAAGAATTCTCTTCAATTAGTCTTTCTTGTTTCTTGTGGTGCTTTAAGTTAGCCATACTTACCATTCCTTAACTAAATTTAATTTGTGTTAGTAAGCTTAGTGTATATCATATATGATAAAAGGTCAATACATTTCATGTCCTTTTTTTCCTTCTCATCTTCCATTACATAGGTAGATAACAAAGGAGGAATTCAATATGAGAATTGCAGTTACTGGAAAAATGCGATCAGGAAAAGATACATTTGCTAATTACTTTATAGAGAGAGAATTTTACAACTTAGCATTTGCAGACGGGATTACAGATGTTATTGCACAGTACTTCCCCGAAGCTTGGCAAGAAGGGAAACCCCGTGAACATTATCAGGTTATCGGACAAGCATTCCGACAGCTGAACCCTACAATTTGGGTCGAACACTTAGATGATTTATTGGGTCAGTGGTTTATGTTAGACGGTGTTAATGTTCCCGTTATTGTAACCGACTTACGACAGCCTAATGAGTATGAATACTTGAAAGCTAATGGCTTTACCGTGGTTAAGGTTGAGACTTCAGAAGAGTTACGTATTGAAAGAATTAAGAAGTCAGGCGATGCCCACAAATTAGAGTACCTTCACCATGAAACTGAAAAACATATTGATGATATGGATTACGACTATTTGGTTACTAACGACACATCATTAGTTGACCTACTGGAACAAGCTGAGTTCCTTTATGCAGAGTTAGTAGGTGAACAGCATGACTAATGAAAACAAATACGAACGTCAGTATAAATTACATACCGTTGAAGGGGTGAAAAGATTTTATGATGATCTGCTAACGCTTAAAGAAGCAAGGTTTTTCGGCGGTGATTTTGAGTTAAGTGATATGCTTTTAGACTTTGATTCGGCTGTTGAAAGATGCTTAACGAAAAGGCAAAAACAAATTACTGAGTTGTACTATTTACAAGGCCTTAACTCGTTAAAGATCAGTCGTGAATTGTCTATCACTCACCAAACAATCCTTGAACACCTACACACTGCCTATAAAAACCTAGCTTCGTACCACTTGTTAGAAAGGAATAAGTACAATGACTAAGGCACAATACAAAGATAGCTTTATTGCTAAAATTGATGAACTGTTCACAGTAGAGGAATTACCTTCTCCTGAAGAAAGGGTAAGACAAACCAATGAGTTCATTGAAAAGTACTTTGATGTTGTTGGAGAGAAACCCCCTGCCCTTCAGTTAGAACGGCTTGGTAATTATCTTTTATTAGACTACCTTCGTGATAAGGACAAGAACAAAAGTAAAAAAAGTTGACTATAACTTTCATTCAAAATCTCAAAGTAAGTCAAGACACAGAACAGAAATAAGTATCAAAGATGAAAGCCTAGACTACTTTCAACAAAAGGCTTTGAACCAACCGAACGCTTATAAGAAGCGTACTCAAAACGCAGACGAATAAGGAGAGTATTATTTTTATGTTTACTAAACTAAAAAGCATTGCACTTGGGGCAACCGTAGCTACGGGGGCTTTTTTAGTGCCTTCATTTGCAGATGCACAGGAACAACACACAGTAGAGTCAGGCGATACGTTGTATCTTATCGGTCAGGATTACGGAGTTACAGTAGATGAAATGGTTGAAGCAAACACACAGCTTCCTAACCCTGACCTCATCTACCCTAACGACACTGTAATCGTCCCTGTAACGTCTGTAACTACTAATGAATCTACGGTTACAGAAGATGTTGAAAAGACCACACAAACCAACACAGACGTTACAGCGTCCGAGTTAGTATTATTAGAACGTCTTGTTCATGCAGAAGCATGGGGACAGCCAGTAGAAGGTAAGAAAGCTGTTGTAGATGTGGTGTTGAATCGTGTAGAAAGCGATGAATTCCCTAACAGTATTGAAGGTGTAGTTCACCAGTCAGGGCAGTTCACACCAGTAGCAACAGGTGCGATCCATGAGTATACACCGTCAGATAAAACAAGGGATGCGGTACAGTCTGCACTTAATACAGATAGCCGTGTAGGAAATTCCCTTTACTTCTATAACCCTGCTACTGCAACAAACCGTTGGCTAGATTCATTAGAGACTGTAACAGTTATTGGGGATCATACTTTTAAAAAGTAATGTCCCTTTCTTAGTTAAAAATTCCATTACTACTATGTAGGAAATTATAATAAAAGGCGGTATGTAAAATGACAAATGTATATTTAGCAAGTGGGTTTTTCAATGAGAGTCAGGTTCGTAAAGTAGAGTTAGCTGAAGCGAGTCTACTTAGTAAGGGATTGAATGTATTTAGTCCGAGGGAAAATCAAAACCAACACATTGAGTTTGGTTCTGCCCATTGGCGACAAGCTACGTTTGAAACAGATGTAGAAGCCATTGAATGGGCAGATGTATTGGTAGCTATCTACGATGAAGAAGATGCCGGCACGATGTGGGAGATTGGATATGCTTACGCTATTGGTGTTCCTATTATCGTAGTTCATAAAGGTGAAGAAGTTGTTAACCTAATGATTACGGACAGTCTTACAGCTTACCTTGAATCGTTTGAAGAACTTCTTGACTATGACTTTGAAGCTGAATTCCTGTTACGTAAACCCTATACGGGGTCAGTTATCTAAATGAAATTTAAAGTTGGTGATCGTGTCTACGCTTCTTCCTTTATGGCTGAGGGCGTGGGCACGATTATTTTTATAGGTAAGGATATATACGCAGATGAGTTTAAACCAGTACAGGTTAAGTTAGATGAACCCTACGACAATACGGGACATGACATGTTTCGGTTCACACTTAAGCAAATAAAGCACACGTAAAAGCCCCCTACTGAAAACAGTAAGGGGCTTTCTCGTTAGTTAAGGTAACTAACTTCACTAACACACAACAATATTTTAACATGACTGCTTTCAAATATCCAGTCTGTAATAAATCCAATTGTTACTACCCTTCTGAATATATTATAGGTCTTAAACAGCTTAATATGTGCTATATAGTCAGGTGTTTATTCCTGTTGAATGAACAGTTTTTATGGAGTATTATATGTTAAGAGTCACAGCCTTACAGTCAAATGTTATAGCTGTTGTCTGCCCAGTAACAATTGTAAGGAGGATGTAGGTATGGTTAACCGTGGTAAAGTTGACAGGGGTAAGCAAAGCAACATGAGTATATCAATGAACGAGACAGAGATAAATCAAATAGATAATCTTGTACAGTTCTTTCAAGAAGACTCTATAAACACTGTAACTAGAGTAGACGTTGTAAAGTATTTATTGAAGACTGCACATCATCATATTCAAAATGAAGACGTTAACAACACTAAAGATTTCATGACTACTTATCCTAAAATGTGATAAATAAAAATGACAGACCTCCTGAAATCAAGGGGGTCTTTATTTTTATGTCTTTTTATTAACTAGACATATTTTTATGTGCTTCTATCCTCTTTAGTTATTAAAATCAATAAAAATCAAGATAGAACTGTATGTACTTCTATCTTCTTTTACCAATATTTATTGATAAATATACCAATAAGGATTATAATATTCATAAATTGGTAAAACTAACTAAAACACACGAAGGATTGATAAAAATGGGTAAAAAAATATGTTGGTTTTGAAAGTGCTAACAGTTTCGTTAAGGTATACCATGATGGTAAGCAAGTAGTTTATGCAAACACTACAGGGAAGCCCCCACGGGAAAGCTACGGAGTAAAGGGCGACACCCTGACTACGTACAAGTTAAACGGTTCATCTTACACTGTAGGAACTACGTTGAACTATACATCTAGTGGCGGTGTCGGTATTCAGAGATACGCTACTGAGTTCTACAAGAAGGAAAGCATTGCAGGTATCTCACAGGTGATTGAAGACGGTGATATTGTTACAGCAATCACAGCTATACCTTCTACTCATTACAACGACAAAGAGAAATGCAAGTCTCTAATAAATGAAAACTTGGTAGGTACTCACGTCTTAGAAATTGATGGAGAAAGTAAGACCTTTACTATTGATGAAGTTAAAGTAACTCTTCAGCCGTTGGCTTCTTACTTCTACACTATCGTAGATGAGTGGGGAAACATGAATCAGGATATGTTAGCAAGGTATGAGGGTACAGAAACATTAGTAATTGATATTGGTTGGGGAACGACAGATGTAGCCTTAGTTGGTAATGGTGGACTGTCTGACTTTTGGACGATCCAAGCAAGCATGAGTTCTGCATACCGTGAAATAGAATTAACTCTAAAAGAGGATAAGACATTTTCTACAAACACGATGCAACCATTAGAGATTGAACGACAGTTAAGAGATAATGACGTGCTGACATTTAGTAACCGTACTGTTGATGCTTCTAATGCTAAGAAACAGGTATTTAAAGAGACGGCACAACAGATTATGACCGAGGTAAACAACCACCAAAACATTGAGGAAATGACTACTGTTATCTTCACTGGTGGTGGCTTCCAAGCATTGAAAGAACATCTTGAACCAATGATTTCTAACGATCAGGGACAGGTATTAGATAACATATTCTTTATCGAAGATTGCCAACTCGCTAATGCTAAAGGTTGCTACGTATTCGGTAAGTACATTTCAAATTAAGGGGGCGGTATTATGCCATCTAAGAATATAAACATTAAGCTAGATTTAGAAAAGGATGCTGACATTATAGAATTCCTTGAAGATAAACCTGCTACCTTCTTCTTCAAAGAATCCATGAGACGTTACATGCCTGAGTTTAATACGTTTAGAGAAGAGAAAGGCATCCATGCAGTGAAGACCCCTTCTAAGCCAACGAGTACTGAAGATGAGATAAAGAGTAACCCACAATTTCAAAGCGTGGTAGGAAAGTTTTCTAATGACTAGCTTAATTGCTAGTCTTTTTTTATTGTCTTATTTGTTGTCTTTGTAATTAAGTTATGTTAAATTAAATACACGGTATTTAAATAAAGTTACATATAATAATAAATGAGGTGCAAAAAAATGACTTTAACTAACACACACAACTTAAAAGAATATTTGCAAAGGGAAGTTAAACTTATATTAGCTGAGTATAAAGACGATTTACTTAAAGATGAATTAAGCAATTTAAAGTACTTTATAACCAATGAACTTAATTTATTGACTGAAGAAGAATATGATATAATGTTTGAAAATCTGTTTGAAGATGAGGAAGAGGGTGTTGATCCAGTGGAAGCAGAAATCACTTTTACAATGATTGACGGTACAGAGATTGGGCATTCTACATCAAATTACGACAGCATAGACGGGGCTAAGGACGCTATTCAGCATACAATGAATCTTTTCTTGCAAGAAGGTAAGACGTTCCTAGATTTAGAAGAGGATTTAGTTATAAACCTGAACCATGTGAAGATGTTACTGTAAAAGAATTTGAAGGCGTTGAGATATATCAGGATTAAATATAGTAATGTAATTACAAGACCGTACACCCGTTGCGGTCTTTTTAATTTGCTTGTACGACTTATTGTTTTATCATATATAATAAATTAGTTCTTGTAATTTCTGTGTGTTACATGATATACTGTGTATAGAGGTTAAGGCAAGGTAACTTCAGCTAACACACAAGGGAGATTGAATGACAAAAAAAGACAAACTAAAAAAATCCGACAGTAAAATCTATGAAATCGAAAGAGGTCGAAAAGATAGCGAAAGCACACGGTTGGGTTTGGGAAAGATCGAAAGGTGATGAAAGAATCTATTACCACCCTGAACATGAATCACCAATCGTTATAGTACACGGAAAGACGTACTCACGATCTCTTATAAGATCGGTACTAAAACAAATAAAAAGGTAAATCACGGCTAATGATTTACCTTGCCTTACCTCTTCAATCTCCTAAACTATTATACAGGGCTAACGCCTTGTATTTTTTTTGTTAGAAATCCTCTTCTTTTTCCACCTCTTCTACAACTTTTAGTTCTTTATATAAACGCTTAGTAGTTTGCTTTAAATGGTCTTTCTGCATCTCGTTAAAAGGTTCTCCGTTAGCAAACCTTCCTTCTTTAATAGAATGTAAGTTGTTTAAAATGGTGGAACTAAGACCTTTCTTTAACCTGAGACGGGGGCAAGCATCAGAAGAGTTTTTACTCTGTGAAAGATATTTTTGAAAGTCGTTTTGAAATGCGTGGGAATCCTGTTTAAATAGTTCGTCATCCCCTAAAGCCTCATCTATCAATTCTGCATGTTCTAGTTCTGCCTGAAGGGTACGTAGTCCGTAATGTAAACTTTCTTTAAAATTAGTATCATAGTCACCTAATGAAACTGTTCCTTTTTGAAGAAGCTGTTCAATCATTGTACAGAGGTTTTTATAATGCTGTCGGGCATCATCGGCATCGTAAATAATGAGGTCTGCCGTAAGGTTATTTGTCATTACATTACTTTTAGTTTTTAAATTCATGAATTATCGCCACCTAACGTTTTAAAATAATTAACGAGAACAAGCGTTCTTATTTTTGTATCATAACATTCGTGAAAAAGTATGTCACGGAATGATGCCACGTTAAAAAGTAACATACTAAAAGAACCATAGCCATGCGTATTTAGGCTTTTATAAGTGCAAATTTTTCCAACAACTTTTATGGCCATAAAAAAAGCCCCGAAGCTTCTCTTAGTATCTTCGTTCCAACTCTGTAGCTAGTCGGTACGCTTGATCCTTTGTGTCGCACTCTGTTAAGAAAAGTTCTTCCCAGTGTCCGTCCACTAAATTCAGTTTGTCTGCTGTAACCTCGAAGCGATCACCGCAGTCGATAACTTCTACTACTACTTCACCGTGTTTTGTTGTCTTTGCCATTTTCTATCATCCTTTGTGTGTGTTAGTAAGTTAGGCTGTTGTTGCCTTGCCTTAACTTCTATATTTATAATAACATGGTGTATCATATATGACAATAGGTTAAAGTAAATTAAATTAGATTAAATTAAAACGTGGAATGTTCTGATAATTTAAAGGGGGCGGTCTTTTTCTGTGAAGTACGTTGTCTTTGTCAGGTATTCGTAATACGTCATAGGTGCTTCGTGAGTGCCTTGTGAGGGCTTCGTTGTTCGTTCGCTGTCATTACTTCGTAACATAAGAAAAAGCCCTACAGTGGTGATTGTAAGGCTTCCTGTTTAAAACTGTTCAACGTGTAGAAATACACCCTCTTCATTGTCTATCATCTTATCAATTTCCTTATGTGCTTCTGAATTAAATTCAATATCAGTAGCAATTGAAATAGTGTCTTTGTACTTTACTAACCAAATTCCACCTTCAAGATCAATGAAATTTTCTAATTCAACCATAGAAACTACAGTTACTTTGTTTGTTCCTTCAATTGTCTTTACTTCTAAAATTGTATCTTTACGTGAAGACTTAATGTTAACGAGTTGTAGAATTCCTTTAGCGAACGTTTCCAGTACATCGCTACCTTCTAGTAAATATTCATATCCTTTAGTAATCATCATTTTAATAGCCCCTTTAGTTGTTGTTTTATAGTACGTTATTTTAAGAATGAAAGGGGGATTATTCCCCCTCTTATTAAATTACTTCAATGTAATGTTCTGATCCTTTGTAGAAAAGACCGTTGCACTGTTCTTGAAAGCCGTAATCATCATAGTCGAAGCAGTAAGTCACTTCTTCAGGAAGGTGGTCTAAGTACCCCCTAGCTTCCATTAAACTATGTCCTAGTTCTTCGTCTGTACTCGCTTCATGGATTAGGTAGTTACCTTCCTCAAAAAGCTTTACAGCGTCTTCTAGTTCGTCACAGCAATCAACTAAGATGTTGAAGTCTCCAAGTTCTTGATTTGATTGTAGCATTTTGTTGAATTTTGCTACTAGTGGTAAATCCAAGTACTTAGTAAATAATTTGTACTCGCTTTCGACATCGACAATCTCGCAGTCGTTCATGCCGTTGTAAGTAAGATCGTTTACCTCAGTGTCGAATTGCTGTTCTGTCATTGGAAGATTAAGAGTTTTCATTTCCATAGTACCGATGTTGCTGAGTGTTAATGTTGTGTGCATTTGAATCATCCTTCGTGTGTGTTAGTGTGTAGTTCCTTACTACACTTCTAATACTATCATGTGTATCATATATGGTAAAGCATAAATTTAATACGCGAAATAGTAAGATAATTTAAACGCTGTATTAGGGCTTCAGTTGTGTTAAAATAGGCAAGGATTTCCTTTATATAGGAAGAAGTAAAGATAATACAATAAAATATCTAGTATTTATAGATTAGTGTTGACAATTAAAGTAAATACATGGTAATTTAATTATAGAAAGTTAAATACAACTACTTTAATCTAACACACACACATATCGGAGGTATTTTCATGAACAATTTACTTATGAAGAAAGATCTAACATCAGAACAACTTGCAATGGTACATGTGGAGACTGAGAAGAATACAAAAAGCCTAAAGGTATTCGCCTTGCTTTGGTTTTTCCTAGCAGGCTTTGGTGGACATAGATACTATTTAGGTACAATCGGTATTGCGGTATGTATGACATTGTTTAACTGGATGACTCTTGGACTGTGGGGCATCATTGACGGTATCTACTTACTTGTTACTAAGCGTATTCAAAAGCACAATGAGAAGGTAGAAATGGATGCGATCAACCAAGTGAAGATGTACACGAAGAAAGAAGAACCAAAACAAGTAGAAGCTACAGCATAAAAAAACGGGGGGAGTAGTTACATTTTACCCAAATCATCAACCCAAACCCTATGTATTGAAACCCCCAAAAAGGCAATTAGGTAAATCACCTGGTTGCCCTTCTTAATATCCAGGATCTATAATTTCACATACCATACATTCTAAAGAATTAAGAATAAGGGTAAAAAGGGAAAGGGC
>NZ_BAXL01000022.1:0-86655 GCF_000698185.1 Geomicrobium sp. JCM 19055 | reverse complement strand
CTCTAGCACCACGCCCCTCGTCTCTAGCACCGCGCCTCTCGTCTCTAGCACCAAGCCTTCGTCTCTAGCACCAAGCCTCTCGTCTCTAGCACCAAGCCTCTCGTCCCTAGTACCACGCTCATCATGTTTTACCCAAAACTATCCGGGTTTTAATCTTCGTGACTAAGGGGGAATTGGACTTCGGTTAACCACCGTGTAGGCTCAAGTTCATTCCAGATGCCGTCTATGACAGCTTCTCTAGGTGGACCAGCAAGTGAATAATCGCTTTCTTCAAGCCACTGGTAAAGTTTTGCGTGGGATTCGCCAATTGTCTCGTACGGTCGCGGTGCAAGAGGCAGGCAGCAAAGGGCACTTTGGCAATGTCTTTGAAAATAAGCCCATCATGATTGTCTTTCTTTTCCGTTACTGCTTCGCAAATTTCAAGGTTGATGTTCGTTTCTTTGAATTCACCGTCGTAAAAACGTGTGAAGCAGTATTGAATGGGATCGACTACTGAATGGGTTTCACGCATTTTATCCCCCATGGCTGGATAAGCCACGAATAAGTCATCGTAATGAGGTAGCGTCAACTTCATAGACGCTACTGTCACTTCTGGTAAACTTTTTACGATGATTTGTGGTGGGGAATGGTCGAGCAAGTAATAGTTCGCTTGTTGTAGTTGGCGATTTAATAAGACAGACTTTTTTTCTAGTTCTTCTTTTTTCTTGCTTATCATGGTTTGCCAGTCTTGTTGTTTTGATATCACTTCTTGAATTTCTGCAATTGAAAAGCCGAGCTGGCGCATGGCCAGTACTCGGTGAAGTGTTTCAATTTGGTTAGAACGATAATAGCGATAACCTGTATTTGGATCGGTGTAAGCAGGAGTTACAATGCCGACTTGATCATAATACCGTAAGCGTTTAACAGTAACTCGATTCATTTTCGAAAATTGACCGATGCTGTACATCTATTGAACTCCTTTCTTATTCCCATCTGAAAAATCGCAAGGAGAGGGTTGTAGCGATCGTCGTATTTACTAATAAAAGCAGCAACGAAGAATAGGAGGTAAACGGTGACCCTAAGGCTTGACCTTGCAATAACTCGATACCATGAGTTAATGGAAGAAATTGCGCAATCGATTGTAAAACGCTCGGTAATAAATCAAATGGAATGGTCGCCCCGGATAAGAGGAACATGGAAAAGAACAATAAACTGCTCATTGCAGCCGTTGTCTTCTCGCGTGGAGAAGTACTTGCGATCAGCATACCAATCGAATGAATGCTGATCATCACAAACAGATAGGAAATAAGGAAAAAGCCAATCGACCCAGGGAAGATCATGTTAAAGCCAAATGTTGCAACGAAAAAAACGGCAAACATAGACAAGATACTTAAGCTAAAACAATAAAAAACATGGGCAACGAGTAACTGTACTGGGCTAATCGGTGTAACTTTGTATCGTTTTAACACTTTCTTTTCACGATAAGAAGAAAGGGAAAGGGGTAAGCTCATGACACCTGTAGATACGAGCCCGAGCGTTGCGACGGCAGCAAATGTTGTCACAAGTTCTTCATTCGTAGTGGAGAGATAGCCCATAATCACCATAATACCGACAGGCAGGAACAACCCGAAGATAAAGGACGACATTTCCCGAAATGATAGTTTAAACTCTGCGACGTAGAGTAACCAAAATGTTCTCATCGTATTCCCTCACCGATTAGTTGTAAGTAAGCGTCATCCATCGATTTTGTTCCACTTTTGATAACACTTCTTGAACAGTTCCTTCCATAAAGACGTCGCCATTTTTGAGTAGCAAAATTCGGTCACAAAGTGTTTGAATCTCATGCATATCATGAGAGGTTAATAGAATGGTAACACCTCATCGTTTAATTGACGTAAATTGTTCCAAATCTGTCTTCTGGCAACGGGATCTAATCCGGTCGTTAATTCATCTAATACGAGTAGTTTTGGCTGACCCATTGTAGCGAGGAGAATACACAGCTTTTGGCGTTCACCACCTGAGAGCGTAGAGATGGACGAGCGTACGTGGTGTTCAAGTTGATAGTCCGTCAGTTTCATTTTCCAATCAATTGGATTCTTATAAAGAGAGTGTGTAATTTTACAAATCTCTTTAACGGTTAAGCCGTTTTGAAACGCACTTTCTTGAAATTGGACACCGATCTGTTCAAAATGAGATTTCTGCTTTGGATTAGGGGAGTTCCCGAGAATTTTCACCGTACCTTGATCAAGTTTTTTCGTACCGAGCACACAATCAATGGTTGTTGATTTGCCGGCACCATTGGCGCCGATTAAACCGAAGATTTCTCCAGACTTCACATTCATGTGAAGTCCTTGTAAAACTTGCTTGTTGCCGTAGGATTTCACGAGTCCCTTTGCTTCAATTGCGTATTTCATAGAATCCCTCCAATGTGATTTGCTATTGAAGTGTAGACCCTCCCTTAACAGGAGAGTCAACTCGTGAACAAAAAAACCCGTAATGGAAAAATTCCATTACGGGTTTTGCGTTGCTGCATTGTATTCTTTTTTCTTCTGATTTAAGAAATAAACAAATGCTGCGAGACCATATAGACCGCGAAGGTCTTTGTTGTCAGTCATTTTTGCAGCTGCGTTCGTTTGTTTGCGCATGCTTTCTGTTAAGTCAACGAGACTTGATGAAACTTTGCGTGATGCCGTTCCGGCGTCTTCAACCATCCCAAAGATAGGGTTGAGCGTTTTAATCTTTTCATTAAGGTCGAGAATGGTTTCGTTTGTGTTGTGCAAAATTGTTCCTGTTTCTTTACTGATTTCATCAAGTTGGTCAGGCAACTTACCGATCGTATCTCCGGTTTTAGAAAGTACATCACTGAGATTGTTCAATACTTTCCCGAGAAAAATGACAAGTACAGCAAAAGCGATTGCGGCGATGAGTGCGGCAATTCCTAAAAAGTCCATGTAACTTGCTCCTTTCCATCGTATTAGTCTTGCATGTAGCGATCGACATGGCCTTGTAAGGTAGCAATCCATTCCCCAATCAAAGGCATGTCAATAAATAGGGTAGCTATGTAAGCAAATAGTGCAAGGACGACGGCCGTACCGAGCGTAAGACCAACGCCTCTTGCAACCCCTGCGATAATATTAACTTTAATGACTTCTTTTTTTATCTGTAAAGTGGTATGCGATATCTTTGAGTCTAGCGCTTGTCGTCATGTCTTCTAACCGGTCGATTAACTGTTCTAGTTTAGTGATGTCTTCACTACGCTTCTCATCATCACGCTCTTTACTCGGTAACTTCCGCATAGCAGCCTCCTTACTGTCCGTTTGCTTGATAAAGATTGTCCGCCGCATGAGCGCCGTGGATGTCTTTATCCGTTAATTTACCTTCATCAACCGTCGTCCACACAATCGTAACGTTCGTATGGTCAATGGTAATTTGAGGGTGGTGTTGGACAGCTTCAGCAAAAGCTGCAAGTCGTTCTACGAATAGTATACCCGTTAAGTAGGCATCAAAGCCAAACGTTTTGGAAATTTGTTCTTGATGACGTTCCCAACCGTCTAATTTTTGCAATTGTTGTTCAAGTGTATTCATACGTTCACCTCCAAAGGATTCTTGTTACATATTCCTTTTATCCTTTGAAGGCAAACCTGAAATTAAATTAATGTTTGTTGAGCGTTGTAGAGTCTGCTGTAATGACCACCTTGAGCGAGTAGCTCCTCGTGGTTACCTTCTTCAGCAATTCCTTCTTTAGTAATGACAACAATGCGGTCAGCATGTTTAATCGTCGTCAGGCGGTGAGCGATGACGAGTGTCGTCCGACCGACGGATAACTTCTCTAATGCACGTTGGATGGCAGCTTCTGTTTCCGTATCAAGTGCAGAAGTGGCTTCATCTAAAATGAGAATCGGTGGGTTCTTTAAGAACATTCTTGCGATCGACAGACGTTGTTTTTGTCCACCGGACAGTTTGACGCCTCGTTCTCCTACGACCGTATCCAGTCCGTCTGGTTGATCTTGAATGAAATCTTCTAGCTCTGCTAGACGAGCAGCTTCCATGACTTCTTCATCACTTGCATCAAGGTTTCCGTAACGGATGTTATCTCTTAGTGTGCCAGAGAACATAAATACGTCTTGTTGTACGACGCCGATTTGTTCCCGTAACGATGTGAGTGTAATATCTTTAATTGAGTGTCCGTCAATTGTAATATCACCGTCCAACACATCATAGAAACGTGGTAGAAGACTACAAAGTGTCGTTTTCCCTGCACCAGATGGACCAACGAAGGCAATCGTTTCACCTTGCTCAATGTCTAGGTGAATATTTTTTAGCACTGGACGCTCTGCATCGTATCCGAATGTCACGTCTTTGTATTGGATGTTTCCTTTTAGTCCTTGAACGTCTTCTGCTTCAGGGCGGTCTTGAATCTCTGGCTCTGTGTCCATAATTGCAAGGTAACGTTTAAAACCAGCGTAGCCTTTCGGGTAGCTTTCAATAATGGCATTGATTTTCTCAATCGGACGGAAGAAAATGTTCGTAAGAAGAATAAACGCCATGAAATCACCGATCGACAATTGGTCTTGAAGCATAAAGTACGCACCAGTGAGTAGAACAAACAGCGTCATAATTCGCATCATCATGTAGCTTAAGGAGTTGTTAACGCCCATGATCTTGTAGGAGCGAATTTTAGCTTCTCGGAAATTCTCGTTGTCTTCTTTGAACAGTTTTTGCTCATGCTTTTCATTTGCAAAAGCTTGCACGAGACGGATGCCTCCGAGCGTATCTTCAACACGAGCGTTGAAATTCGCCATTCGTTGAAACATGAGACGCATTGCTCCAGACATTTTTCGGTTGCAATACACAACAATCCAAGTTAACAATGGAACGACAATGAACGTAATGACGCTAATTGCCAGTTAATGTAGAGCATAACACCAAAGGAACCGAATAACGTCATGATGGCCGTGAACACATCTTCTGGTCCGTGGTGAGCAACTTCACCGATTTCAAATAAGTCATTTGTTAAGTTTGATAATAAATGTCCAGTTTTATTATTATCATGATAGCTGTAAGATAAATTTTGGACGTGAGCGAATAATTCGCGTCTCATATCGGTTTCGATATTGATTCCAAGTATATGTCCCCAGTATGTAACGATATAATGAGCACCAGAGTTAAAAATATAAATGACAAAAAGTGCGATGCAGGCGAGGATGATAATGGAAATTTCTCCTTGAGGGAGAAGGCGGTCGACGACTTGGTTGACGATGATTGGGAACGCAAGCTCTAAAAGCGCGACAAAGATGGCGCTAATAAACGTAATCGTAAAGAGCTTCTTATAAGGTTTATAATAAGAAAAGAAACGACGAAGCATAAGTACCTCCACTGAACATTAATTGATAATGATTTTCAATTACCTATTACATTCTATGAAATATTTGCGTGATAGTCAATCGTTTCTCATTACAGTCATTGACGGATGGGTGGGTTTTTTTTACACTTTAAAAAGATGGTGAAGTTGTCTTGCTTGACTCACCCTTCCAAAGTTTGGAAGCAGGCGGTTTGCCTGATATCAAGAAGGGAGCTCCATGAAATGATTAATAAGGTACTAATTGCGAATCGTGGGGAAATCGCGGTTCGTATTATTCGGGCATGTCGCGAACTAGACATTGAAACGGTAGCAGTATATTCAGAGCCTGATGCGAATCATTACACGTTGTAATGGCGGATGAAGCGTATTGCATCGGACCGAGTACTGCGACTGAAAGTTACTTAAAGAAAACGAATATTATAGCTACGGCTCTAAAAACAGGCTGTGACGCCATTCATCCAGGATATGGTTTCTTAGCAGAGAACGCTGAATTTGCAGAGATTTGTGAAGATCACGGTCTCATATTTATCGGTCCTTCACCGACTGCGATTAACCGAATGGGTGATAAATCGCAAGCAAGAGACACGATGAAGGCAGCAGGGGTGCCAATTGTTCCTGGAAGTGATGGCCTCATTGAGCGTGAAGATGAAGCGATTGAGATTGCCAAAGACATTGGTTACCCTGTCATCATTAAAGCAACTGCAGGGGGCGGCGGAAAAGGGATGCGCGTCGCACAAAATCGTGATGAGCTCGTCCGCTCGATCCAAACTGCAAGACGAGAAGCTGAATCAAATTTCGGCAATGCCGGCATTTATCTAGAGAAGTTTATTGAAGAGCCTCGTCATATTGAAATTCAAATTGTCGGTGACAGATATGGGGATGTTGTACATTTCGGCGAGCGAGATTGCTCGATTCAACGTCGTCACCAGAAGCTGATTGAAGAAGCGCCTTCACCAGCATTGAATGAATCAATTCGCGAAGAAATGGGTCAAGCTGCAATTGCTGCTGCAAAAGCGGTAGAGTATTGTGGCGCAGGAACGGTTGAGTTTTTACTCGACAAACATAAAAACTTTTATTTCATGGAAATGAATACGCGGATTCAAGTAGAACATCCGGTTACAGAAGAAATTACCGGAGTTGATCTCATAAAAGAGCAAGTGCTCGTTGCAAACAAACAGCCTTTGTCTGTGAAGCAAGAAGAAGTCGTTGTACGTGGACACGCAATTGAGTGCCGTATTAATGCCGAGAATGCTCGTAAAGGGTTCAGGCCTTCCCCTGGGAAGATTTCAATGTGTGTACCTCCAGGTGGGCCGGGAGTGCGTGTTGATAGTGCTGCGTATACAGGCTACACAATTACACCATTCTATGATTCAATGGTTGCCAAACTCATCGTCCATGCAAGTACGAGAGACGAGGCGATTGCACGAATGAAACGTGCGTTATCAGAGTTTGTCATTGAAGGGGTCGATACGACCGTCCCATTCCATTTAAACTTAATGGATCATGATGTGTTTAAATCAGGAGAATTTGATACAAGTTTCTAGAAAAATATACGGTGTAATGTAAAGGAGAGCGAACATGTATAGCATTAAAGAAATAAAAGAACTCATTGAAGCAGTCAATGCATCGGAGATTACACAATTGGAAGTACAAGGCGAGAAAGATACGTCGATTACGATCAAGAAAGAAACGAAAACGGTTGTTGAAACAACACCTGCAGTAGCGGCACCTAGCGCACCAGCAGTATCACAACCTGTTGCAACACCTGAACAAAAACAAGAACAACCTCAAGCAGAGAAACCAAAAGCAGCTGACGATTCTGTTGAAATTACATCACCGATGGTCGGTACGTTCTATCGTGCATCATCTCCAGATGCTGATCCATACGTACAAGTTGGCGATCAAGTTCACGCAGAATCGATTGTTTGTATCGTTGAAGCAATGAAACTAATGAATGAACTAGAAGCTGAAACAAAAGGTGAAATCGTAGAAATCCTCGTTGAAAATGGTGAACTCGTCGACTACGGTCAACCACTTTTCCGTGTGAAAGTTTAAAAACCTCTATAGTAGCAAAACCTAAGAAACGATGATGATCATCGTTTCTTTTTTTTATACTTAGGAGGATTTATGAGCCGTTATTTAGATGATTTATATAAACGTAGAGAAGGCGTCTCTCTAGGAGGCGGTACAAATAAACAAAACAAGCAACGACAACAAGGCAAGCAATCGGCAAGAGAGCGGATTGAACAATTGTTAGACGATGGTACATTCCGAGAACTCCAGCGTTTCGTTCGCACTTCTGGTACTGAGTACCAATGTGAAAATGTCATTACCGGTTACGGCAAAGTTTTCGGTCGAACGGTTTGTGTTTACGCGCAAGACTTTACGATTCAAGGTGGTTCGCTAGGGGAGATGCACAGCCTTAAAATTACAAAACTAATGGATTATGCATACAGCTTAGGTGTACCGATTGTCGGACTTTGTGATTCTGCAGGAGCAAAGATTCAAGAGGGGGTAAAGGCTTTAGAGGGATACGGGAAACTTTTTTTATCGCAATGCGAAATACTCGGGTAAGATTCCACAAATCTCTGTGATTATGGGGCCGTGTGCTGGGGGTGCGGTCTATTCTCCAGCGTTGACTGATTTTGTGTTTATGGTAAAGCAAACGTCACATATGTTTCTGACAGGCTCCAAGGTCGTAAAAGCAGTAACAGGGAAGCATATGAGTCATGAAGAGTTAGGTGGAAGTCAGCTACATGCAACGAAAAGCGGGGACGTTCATTTTGTTTCTGAAAATGAAACCGACTGTTTGCGGCAAGTGCGCAAATTACTATCGTATTTACCGCAAAACAACAAAGGTTCAAAACCGATTGCATCCAATTGGGTTACTGAGCAAAAACAAAACCAAATGGAAAGCGTCGTCCCAGATGATCCAAAAAAAGTCTACAATATGGTTCACGTTATTTCAGCTCTGTTTGATACCGGCTCTTATATCGAAGTGCAAGCGGCTTTTGCAGCGAACATTACAGTTGGATTTGCTAAGCTTGATGGAAACACAGTTGGTGTTGTTGCAAACAATCCGAAGTACAAAGCGGGCGCACTAGACGTGGATGCGTCGGACAAAGCTGCACGCTTTATCCGGTTTTGCGATTGCTTTCACATTCCCATTGTGACACTTGAAGACGTTTCTGGCTTTATCCCAGGCGTGTTACAACAAGAAAGTGGCATTATTCGTCACGGTGCGAAACTGTTATACGCGTATGCAGAAAGTTGTGTCCCGAAAGTGACGGTTATTTTACGGAAAGCGTATGGAGGTGCGTACGTTGCGATGAATAGTAAATCAATCGGAGCTGATTTGGTGTTTGCGTGGCCTACAGCTGAAATTGCAGTCATGGGAGCGGAAGGTGCCGTCGATGTGTTGTATGGCAAAGACATTCAGCAAGACGATCAGCCAGAATTAAAGCGGGAGCAATTAATCGAGCAATATAAGAAAGAGGTGATGCATCCGTACATTGCTGCTGAGTTAGGGGTTGTAGATGATGTGATTAGTCCCTCTGAAACGAGAAGTGTACTCATTGAGAGTTTGGATATGTTACGATCAAAAACAAGGAATGATGAATGTCATGGCAATATTCCACTTTAGGAATCGATGTTAAATCGTGCTTGCCATGATCATTGTAAGAACACCACTGCAACCGATGAATAAAGATAGGCTGTTCGCAAGTTGTGTTCCCCCTGATTTTTCACCTAGAAGGGATAACGCTCGATCGACAAGGAAGAACAGCAATGTGGCAACGACTGCAAGAATGGTCAAATCAATATTCGCAGTTGCGAAATAAACGACTATACCTCCAGCAATATGAATGCCTAACGACATTGTTTCGCGGAAACGAGTATAATGTTTGGCAATCCAATCTGCCATAAAAGATAAGAATCCACCATAAAAAAACGATCGGAATTAAGGAAAAGAAACCATAAATCGTATAACTGTGTAACACTTGAGTTACGTCGCTCGCACCGTTTGTTAATTCAATTGGGAACATCACACCTGAAATGAAGATAAAGATGGCCCACACAGCAAGTGCTGTTGAGAACTTATGCATAAGGACACCTCTTTGATTTATTTGCATTGTTAATCTATCTATAACCGATATTTTTGTAATCGAAACAAAAATATAGAAAGGAAGTTGCTTAATGCACTATATTATTTACATGCACCCATCGAAAGATAGCTTTAATGGACAAGTGTTACAGACATTTGAACAAGCGCTGAAACAGAGAGGGAATGAAGAGGTTTACGTTAAACATCTGTATGAATCGTTTACGGATGTCGTACTTTCAGATACTGAATATGAAGACACCCTTAATGGAGTGTATGCGGAAGATGTACAACGCGAGCATCAAATGCTACAAGCAGCAAAAACGATCACATTGATATTCCCGATTTGGTGGGGAAGTTTTCCGGCAATCGGTAAAGGATATTTGGATCGCGTGTTGTCTTACGGATTTGCGTTTGAGTTAGAGAATGAAACGCCAATTCCTAAAATGAACAACAAGCCGTTAGGATTAATCTACACGACGGGCTCACCAGAAACAGAGTGGAACAAAGCTGAAAAAAAATCATTTCGAAGGAATTGTTAAACACTCAATTAGCGATTTTTGTGGATTCGATCTCCTTAAGCCGTTACACTTAGGATATGTTGTCCAAGCAAGTGAGAAAGAGCATCAAACGATGTTGCAGCGAGTGAGCGATTACGCTGAGCACTATGAATAGGAGAGGTTTTATGCACTTATTAGTGGTTTCACACGAAGGAATTGAAACGTTAGCTGCAAAGCAAGTGTCAAGCGACAAAGTATTATTGTTAGAGAAAGCATTTCAACTATACAGCCCAGGAACGGAATGCCCTGCAGATATGATATCAGCGATTTCACTTGGTGAGCCTTTCCTCACTACAGTTGATTCGGTATATGAGCAAGCGATACATAACGAAGCTATTAACAACGATGTATTTGTAAAAGACGGAGAATTTCAAACGCTCACACCAATTAAGCACCCTCCAAAAAAATGTCATGTGTGTAGGCAAAAACTATGCAGCGCATGCAATTGAAATGGGTTCTGCAAAAGACATCCCAGATCATCCTTTAATTTTTACGAAAGCTCACACGACGATCTGTGCACATCAAGACGACGTCTCGCTTCACAGTGACGTGACAGAGCAAGTTGACTATGAAGGTGAACTTGCCATCGTTATTGGTAAAAAAAGGTACGAAGATCGAGCGAGAAGACGCTTGGGATTACATTTTTGGATTTACATTATTAAATGATATTACAGCTCGCGATTTGCAAGCGAGACATAAACAGTTTTTTTGTTGGTAAGAGCTTGGACGGATTCTGTCCTATTGGTCCATCAATCGTTACACGTCTAAGTGAAGAAGAATTGCTTAAAGAGACGATTACGACGACTGTGAACGATGAGGTACGCCAACAAGCGCCGCTTACGGATATGATCTTTGATGTTCGCGAATTAATTCACGTATTGTCAAAAGGAATGACGCTCGAGCCCGGTGATATTATTGCAACGGGTACTCCATCAGGTGTTGGGAAAGGAATGAAGCCACCGAAGTTTCTAAAAGCCGGAGACGAAGTGGTCATTACGATCCCTGCAATTGGTGAGTTACGTAATCAGATGGTGTAAAACGTATAGTACATGTAAACGCCACATCCTAAGCACTTCGTTTTTGAAGTGTCAGGATGTGGCGTTGATGGTTATTAAGAGGTTTTAACTTTACGCTTTTTTTCTCTGGCATGTCAGACATTTGATTGACGCTTGCAACGTCTTCGACTTTCTTCTTAGGCATCTCCCAATGAGCTTCGCTTCCTGGTAAATCATCAAACCAAGCAGCATCATCTGGACAATCTAAAACCATAAACTTCCCATAATTCCCATCTCGTGACTGGTGGTATTTTAAATACGCCTTTCCATCTTCAATGGCAAGAATTTCGATTTTCCCAGACGTGTGACTCATCGACAGACGAATTCGTTTGCCAAGACCGCTCGTAATTGCTTTTGCTTTCTCAACGGCTTCATACGCTTCTTTAAGAGTGAGCACGAAATCGTTATTACCAGCGACTGGGCGGTTAATAAAGAAGTAGTAAGGGGTGACACCAGCCCATGATAAACGATTGAGTAGTTCACCTAAATCTTCAGGGTTATCATTAATTCCCTTTAATACAGGTGTCTGGTTTACAACGATGACACCAGCATCGTGAAGCGCTTCAAATGCTTTTTTTCGCTTCAGCGGTGATTTCACGCGGATGATTAACGTGAGCCATCACATAAATCCGGTTGTCAGGTGTTGAGTACTCCCTGAAGAGATCAAGCAACTCTTGATCTTCATAAATACGCATCGGATTAAATACAGGCAATTTTGAACCGATCCGGATAATTTTCACGTGCGGTATGCTACGCAGTTCTTCAATAATGTATCGCAACTTCTTCGTAGCCAAAATCATTGGGTCGCCACCCGTTAAAAGGACGTTGTTAATCTCTGGGTGATTACGAATGTACTCAATACCAGGATCAACATCGCTCATTGCTTCTTTTACGTCGTTTCTAAATAAGCGCTTTCTAAAACAATAACGACAATAAGCACCGCAAACTTCAGAACATATTAAAAGGGCAGTCGTTTCATATTTATGCTGGCAACCAGAAACAACATAGTTCGTATCTTCATCAGAAGCATCCCAACGACCGTATTCAGAAAGCTCTTGTTCATTTGGGATTACGAGGTTTTTAATAGGATCATTTGGGTCTTCCCAATCAATCAGACCTAAATAATAATCATTTACTCTAAAAACAAATTTATCAGTGATCTTACGGAGTTTTTCTTTTTCTCTCTCTGGAATTTCTGGAATTTTATCAATATTAGTAATATATTTTGGCTGTGCCATAAACATCCTCCTTTAGTATTGATCATTGATAGAATGAGCTTAGTATAACAAGAGGAGTGTACAAGGTCAAAAAAAGAATAAAAAGATTCAAAATAGTTTTAAATGAAAGATCTCCTTCATATTTTTTTGAAATAAAAATTTCACAAAATGAATAAGTTGAAATAATGGGTTCACAAAAAAAGGAATTTTCGCTTAAAATGAAGTAAATCATTCATTTTATTATTTTTGTGAAATTAATATTTTATTACTGGAGGAGAACAATGGGGATAGCGAACAATCGCCTTTCTTATGAAGCGCAAACAATGATGTCGAAACGACATATGGAGCGTGCAAAACAAGTCATGCCTGGAGGGATGACTGCGAATATAAAGCATTTTGAGCCATATCCAATTGCAATTAAACGAGCACACGGCAGTCGAATGTTTGACGTTGATGGTCATGAATACATCGACTATTTAATGGGATATGGGGCTTTAATGCTTGGTCACGGTCATGAAGAAGTGAAAGCCGCAATCCAGCAACAAATTGAACAAGATGGTACGTGGCTGTTCGGAACGCCTCACGAAAAGGAAGCTGCATTTGCAGAACGATTGTTACGTTATTTTCCTTCAATGGAAAGCGTACGATATACGAATTCAGGAACAGAAGCGAATTTACTAGCCCTTCGTTTAGCGATGGCGCATACCGGTAAATATAAAATTGCGAAGTTTGAGGGTCATTACCACGGAGCGATCGACTCTCTACTCATTAGTGTCAGCCCGAATGAACAGGATGCAGGCACTGCACATGAGCCAAATCGTGTTGCAGATTCTTACGGTATGGATGAGTTAGCGATGCAAAATACATTCGTCCTTCCGTTTAATCAGTATGAGCACTGTGAGAAAATTTTAACTGAACATGCAGGTGAAATTGGAGCACTTATTGTTGAACCGCTTGAAGCGGGAATCATTGCACCAACGAACGATTTTCTACAGAAGCTCCACACATTGACGAAGAAGTTAAATATCGTCTTGATCTTTGATGAAGTGAAAACGGGATTTAGAACGGGCATGGGTGGTGTTCAAAACCTCTACAATGTTGAACCAGACTTAACGACGATGGGGAAAGTCGTCGGTGGAGGGTTTCCTTTCGGTGTTGTTGGTGGGAAACAAGAAATTATGGGGCGTACGTCTCCGCTCGCTGGATTTGATTTCTTTGCCGACCAAGACCAGACCGACCGTAAGCAACTCGCGTTGTTCCATAGTGGAACGTATAACGGACATCCACTCGTTTTAGCGGCAGGTTTAGCGACGCTAGATGTTTTAGAAGATGAGATGAGTGACTTATTAATTCGTACAGAACAGTTCAAATCGGAACTTGAAACGATATTTAAGAAACACAGTCTTCCTATGAAAGTGGTTGGCATCGGTTCATTGTTTAGTGTATTATTTACAAATAAGGAAAGTCTCAGTAACTATCGATGCTTCGAACACGTAGATAAGAAGCTTCGGACAGAAATGGATCGTGCCCTATTCCAAGAAGGGATTTATGTTAAGCCTGGTAATCGCTATAGTATGTCAGTTGCACATGATGATGAAGCAATTGAGAAAACGATCATGGCTTATGAAAAGGTGGTTCCAACCCTTTTTCCTTCGAACGATTAACTGTAGGGTTTCGCGGTCTGAAGGGGGATCTTGAATTGGCTGATGTATATGAACAAATGATCGCGAGACAGCATGAGATGAGTAAATCTCAATTAAAGATCGCCAACTATTTGATCGATCATCAAGAGACCGCACCGTTTCTTACCGCATCAAAACTAGCCAAAAATGCAGAAGTAGGCGAGGCGACCGTCGTGCGCTTCGCTTTCTTTTTAGATTATAAAGCTATCCGGATTTGCAACGCCACATGCAAGCTGCACTGCAACGGAAATGGACATCTGCAGAAGTATTTGCGTCAACGACGGAGCGAGGCGATTCTCCAAAAGATACAATTCGGGAAGTGCTCGCTGATGATATGAACAATTTAAGTACAACGCTCCAACAAATTGATGTCGAACAGTTCCAAGGTGCCATTGATGATATTGTTAACGCAAAGCGAATTTACATTATCGCTTACCGAAGTGCGATGAGCGTTGGGTTATTTCTTGAATTTTATTTGGATCTCGTATTACAGAATACTGAGATGCTTCGTAGTGCAGATGGGGTATCAGAGCATTTGATTGATATTGAAGAAGATGATCTGGTGATTGCTTTTGGTTTCTCTAGGTATACGAAACGAACGGTAGAAGTATTGAAATCTGTGAAACAAAAGAATGCGAAAACACTCGTTATTACAGACCATATGCTATCTCCACTCGTTCCTTACGGTGATCGGAAGTTGCTTGCAGCAACTGAAATTAATTCATTTATTGATTCATTTTCAGCGCCTCAAAGTATTGTAAGTGCATTGATTACAGCCGTAACACGTTCACAACACGAAAAGGTTGAAAAGCGCCTTGAAAGTTTAGAAGAACTTTGGGATGCATTCGATGTCTTTCATAAATAACACGTTTTTAAAAAGAACATTAAGGTAATACAGAGGATATAGGTGTCTATCGACTTTAGGAGGATATCTATGTCAAAACTGGAGAGGTCAATGTTTCTAAGAGACTTAGACTTTCTGCGGCAATTGCAGCAGAAAGTCACAAACAAGGAGCGACAATTAGAAGTTGGTCTTAAAGACCAAATTGCGCATCTTGAACAAGTTTTAGAAGAAACAAGACAAAGGAATTATGATTAGTGTATAGGGTGGAGTCTTCTCCATCCTACATACTGGGTGTGTGTCGCTCGGTTGCTAGTCTATGCAGTCTCTCCATTACATTGTTAAAGAGCCCGTCCTTTAAAGGACGGGCTCTTTAATGTTAAATGTGATTAAGCTTCAACTGTTCGTTCAGGTGTTCGTGGTGTTTGGTTACGTTTATTGCGAATGTGTTGAACGAGGGCGATCAAAATAAGAATACCAATTCCAGCCAATGAAATTGGAATGCTATTTGGATAAACAGCCATAATTCCACCAACTATTAGACCGAGACGTTCATAGATTTTAGGTTTTGCGACAAAGTAGTTCATGATCGCAGCGCTAATTGCAATCATTCCGATAATGGCTGTAATTAGCGGTGGCATAAGTGTCATAAACGTAGCATCTTGCAAGAGCAACACAGGGTTTGCTACAAACACATATGGAATGATAAAGGCGGCAATGGCCAATTTGAAAGCGATGATCCCTGTTTTCATCGGATTGGCTCGGGCAATACCTGCGCCTGCATACGCTGCCAAGCAGACCGGAGGCGTAATGTCTGCTGCTAGACCGAAATAAAATACAAACATATGTGCAGCGATTGGTGGAACATCAAACATTAAAATCGCTGGTGCTGCAACAGTTGCGGTAACAACATAATTTGCAGTTGTCGGCAAACCCATACCGAGTATAATACAAGCAATCATCGTAAAGAACAGAACAAGGAAGAACTGGCCATCAGCAAGTACGATAATACCTCGTGCTAATACGCCGCCAAGTCCAGTGAATACAACAATTCCAACAATAATCCCGGCAGAAGCACAGGCAGCAATGACTGGAACGGCAGTTCTTGCACCTTTCTCCATCATATCAAGGACACCGAGCAGCGTCGGGCGTGTATCTCTTCGAAATAAACTGATGACAAAAGCTGCTAGAATGCCCCATAGTGCAGCGAAAGTTGGGTGAAGCCTATAAGCATTAAGCCAATAATCGTTACGAGTGGCAAAATCATATCAATTCTCGTAATAAATGAACGTATTTTTGGAAGTTCAGAAACTGGAACGCCGACAATTCCTTGTCGTTTTGCTTCAAAATGAATTCCAAAAAATACACCCATAAAGTAAAGCAATGCCGGAATGATGGCATAAATAATAAGTTCACTATATGGAATTCCTACATACCCTGCCATAATAAAGGCGGCTGCCCCCATAATCGGTGGCATAATTTGTCCACCTGTTGAGGCAGAAGCTTCTGCAGCGCCTGCAAACTCAGGTTTAAACCCAGAGCGTTTCATCATTGGAATTGTAAAGGAACCTGAACCGACCGTATTTGCAACAGAACTACCAGTGACCATTCCTTGCAAACCGCTGGCAGCAACAGCTGCTTTTGCTGTTCCCCCCGTATAGCGACCGGTTAGTCGAAAGGCAATGTCGTTGAAAAATTGTCCAATGTTCGTACGAACGAGAATGACACCAAAAAATAAAAACAAGTAAATAAACGTTGAGGACACTTGGATCGGTGTACCAAAAATCGCTTCAGTCGTAAAAAAACAGTTGCGTGGCCATGCCTGTCCAAGTAAAACCAGGGTGAGCAAATGTTCCAAGCCATGACCAAGAACCGTACACACCGTAAAGCAGTGCAAGAACTGCTATAACGACGATTGGCATACCGACAGCTCGTCTCGTTGCTTCGAGTAAAAGAGCGATCGCGCCAAGTGCTACGAGTTGATCATGAAGTGAAAAACCAAAAATAATTGCACTCGTCAAATAATCATAATTCCAAACGATATAAAAACAACAGTACAATGAAAGAAGTGCTAAGATCGCATCATAAAATGGAACACCGACTTTTTTATCTGCTTTTTTTACTAATGGGATATAATATGTAAATTAATGCAAGACCACTACCAACGTGAACAGCTCCTTGCATTAATGATCCATAGCCCCCGCGAAGACCGGTGTACAAGTGAAATGAGGTGAGAGAGATTCCGATAATGAACGCAATCCAAATCCACTTACCAAGATCGGTTCTCGTGTTCGATTCTTTGTCGTACTTTTTGAGTAGTTCTTCTTTTTCCTTTTCAGTTAGTTCACGTTCTGGTGCGTCATTGAGATGAGCGTTGGCATCAGCCATCGCAGGTCACCACCTTTCTTCAATAACGAGAGCCGGGCTCTATGCGCCCGGCCCTACAAGTCTTTAGTTCAATAATCCTGCTTCTTCAAAGTAGCGCTCGGCTCCTGGGTGCATTGGTAGACCTTCATTACCGAGTAATAAGTTGTCGGTGTCTTCCATATGCTCCCCTTGATTGTGAGTGATGCTACCTGCATTTTCGTAAAGTGCTTTCGTAATTTCATAACCTAAGTCTTCATCGATCGTTTCATTAGAACCGATGAGGACTGCGTAAGCAGCGATTGCATTGACATCTTCCTCTAAAAACTCATACGTATCAGCTGGAATGACAATTCGCTCATACATGCTATTCGCTTCAATTGTGTCGAGTGCTTCTTCATCAATTGACAGTAGTTCAATGTCAATTTGGCTATCTAACTCTGTAATATTATCAGCAGGTAAGCCTAAGAGACCAAACGTAGCATCAATGTTACCGTCTTGCAGCATGCCTGCTCCATCACCAAATCCTTCTTCATACACTTCGATATCGTCCTCGGTCATACCGTATGCTTCGAGTATCATTAAAGAAGCCGATTGTGAAGCCGAATTTGGCGGACCGAGATTTACGCGCATCCCTTCTAAATCTTCAATCGATTCAATACCGCTATCTGCTCGTACGGCGATCTGATTCGTTTCTGGGTAAATGTAACCCATGTAGCCAAATTGATCGAATTCTCCTTGCCCTTCAAAATCACCTGCACCTTCTAACGCATCAAGTGCAGGGATATGTAC
The DNA here is from genome assembly GCF_000698185.1 of Geomicrobium sp. JCM 19055. Classification (NCBI taxonomy): domain Bacteria; kingdom Bacillati; phylum Bacillota; class Bacilli; order Caryophanales; genus Geomicrobium; species Geomicrobium sp. JCM 19055. Next base: position 68,704 of record NZ_BAXL01000022.1, on the reverse strand, counting down.
CGTCATCCCTAAATCAAGATCACCGTTATGTACACGGGCGATATTTTCATTAGAAGCACCTGTAGAAACCGCATTGACAGTAACGCCATCTGCATTATCTGAAATGACGTTTGCCATTTCTTGACCTAGTGCATAATACGTTCCCCCGGTGGAACCCGTTCCGATTTGAAGTTGAGAACTGTCCCCGTTTGAAGAAGCATCTCCATCGCTGTCATCAGCTTCATCATCGCCGGCATCTGAATCCCCGACATTAAGATCATCTTCGTCAAGTTCATCTACATCAATATCGCTGTCACAAGCTGCAAGGACGGCTACAGACAGAAACGTCCCCGAAAGTAAAGCTGTCTTAAACTTGTTCATTAAAAGACCTCCCGTATTATAATAATGTATTTTCGTCTATTTAACCAAAAGTTAAGACTATTGTCAAAGTTTGTATTACTTTGACGCGGTGAAGGTAAATGTTTGTTAGTAAGGAAATTATTGCGTATAATACATTGTTAGGACAGGAAACATATTGGATAAATTGGAGTGATGAAAGTGCCTGACGGTAAGTATTTCCGCTTTGGCTATGCGGTTGCTTTAATCTTGTTGATCATTTTTTTAGGAACACTCGTTGATTTTATATTCACTCCAGTCGTTATTCTCATTCAAACGGTGTTCGCACCGCTTGCATTAGCTGGTGTACTTTTTTACTTATTCAGGCCAGTTGTTAAACTACTAGCAAGGAAGATGCCGAAAGTACTCGCCATTACTGTCATATACCTAGTGTTTATCGGGTTGATGACACTTCTTGTGATCTTAGTAGGCCCTGAGATTCAACGGCAATTTTACAGTCTCATTGATGTGGCACCTCGTTTCATTAACCAAGCTCAAAATTGGTTTAATGATTTTATGCAGAGTGACATTATGCAACGCTTCCAAGAAAATGAAACGTTTAGTTTGGAAGAGATTATTCAAAATGTCGGTAACTATTTGAGCGATGCTTTTGCGGATATCGGTTCAAATATCGCAAGTTTTATCGGTGCGATTACTAGTGCAGTCATTGTCATTGCGATTGTACCTTTTATTCTATTCTATATGTTAAAAGAAGGAGAAAAGGCGCCACAACAAATTCTACGTCTACTTCCTTCAAAACAACGTAATGAAGGTAAGCGAATTCTTAGTGACATGGACGGTGCATTAGCGAACTTTATTCAAGGACAAATTATCGTTAGTTTTTGTGTCGGTGTGCTCGTTTATATTGCCTATTTAATTATCGGAATCGAATATTCCTTAGTCCTTGCTTTGATTGCGATGTTCACAAACTTGATTCCATTTATTGGTCCGTGGATTGGTACAGCACCAGGTGTTATTGTCGCCTTGTTTGATGGTTGGTTGACCGCAGTTGCAGTCATTGTTGCTGTCGTCATCATTCAACAATTTGAAAGCATTTTTATCTCACCACAAGTGATGGGAAGGAAGCTTCAAATCCATCCAATTACTGTCATCTTTATTTTGTTAGTAGCTGCGAACTTTGCAGGTATTATCGGGATGTTACTCGCGGTGCCAACGTATGCTGTTGCCAAAGTGATCGTTAGTCATACGTATCGACTCATTCGGTTACGCTACAAAGAAACACATAGTGAAAATAAAGGAGATTGATTAGAATGAAATCAGAAAAAGAAGGCATTACACAATGGGATTATGAAGAATTACAGAAGCATTTACATGATGAACACCTCGTTTTTATCGATGTAAGAGAACCTGATGAATACGAAGAAGGTCACATTCCAGGCGTACCACTCATGCCTATGGGAGAAGTGCCTGAGCGATTAGTTGATATGGACAATGAAAAAACACACGTCTTCATTTGTAGAAGTGGTGGTCGTAGTCAACGGGTCGCACAATATGCAAAAGAAAATGGCTTCGATCGTGTCATTAACTTTGATGGTGGGATGTTAAGCTTTGAAGGTGAAAAGAACACTGGAGAAGAAAAACGAATCGACCAAACATCAGAACTGTATTCAAAATAGCGGTAAAGAGTAAGAGTCTCGTACGAAAATGTACGAGGCTTTTTTTTGTAAATTAGTAATGATGTGTGACAAAAAAATGTCGTATAATGGAACTAGTTAAGAAAAATGGAGCGATCGTCTTATGAAACCAACCATTCTCGTAGTTGAAGATGACTATGAAATTGCTAGCATTATTCGCGATCATTTGCAATCGAAAGGATTCCATGTAACGGTTGCAACAACAGGTATTGAAGGGTTTCAAGATTTTGAACGTGGGCTATTTGACTTAGTGATCGTTGATATTATGCTTCCTGAATTAAGCGGCTTTGAGTTATGCCAACGAATCCGATTAAAGAGCCAAGTCCCATTGCTCATTTTAAGCGCCAAGATGAGTAATGATGATAAAGTTCGCGGGCTTAATATTGGGGCAGATGATTACATGACTAAGCCTTTTTCATTGCATGAGTTAACTGCGCGAGTACAAGCGCAAATTCGCAAACATTCGCGATATAGAGAAAAGTATAAACAAAAACGAATGCTATTTGGTACTGATTATGTCGTGGACCATCAAGCGAATCAACTTTTCTTTCAAAATGAAGAAGTGTCGTTAACGCCAAAAGAATTTGAAATATTATTGTTGTTCGTGAAAAATCCTAACAAAATGTTTGCCAAAAAAAGAAATTTACCGGCTTGTGTGGCACGAAGACTGTGATGACGAACAGACGGTAACTGTACATATGAAAGGATTAAGAGACAAGTTAAACGAAGACAAAAAGAACCCTAAATACATCGAAACCGTATGGGGAAGCGGCTATCGCTTCATCGGAGAAGTCAAGTATGAAAATTAGAACTTGGCTTTTCTTTTCTTTGCTTTTCGTTATGGTCATCCCTTCGCTTGCCGTCTATTCATTGTATACGCTTTTAACGAATTGGAATGAACAACAAAGTTTGGACGAGTATTTAGACTTTATTTCCACGTATCGAGAAATTAAAGAACCTCTTCAAAACCCTGATCTCTACACTTTCGATCCGACCATTCATGAATCCCTTCAAGAAACTATCGAACACGTCGCACAAATTACGCTTTATCGAGATGATGGTTATGTTGTCTATGAAACAACGTCAGATACGATCGGGACGAGGCAAGCAGAATTACGGGATTTGTATGATGGTTTGTATGAAGGGAATATGACGTACCGTTATTTCACAATTAAAGAGCCGGTATTTGTGGATGAGGAGATTGTCGGGTTTTATGAAGTGAGTATGCAAAGAGACGACCGCGTTGAATACGTTCAATCACGTTCTGCATCGATACTTACATTAAGTGCAGCTGTGTTTTTCTTAACGGGTTTACTCGTTTGGTTCCAAATCAATCGTAGAATTAACAAGCCGATTAAGTATTTAAAAAAACGATATGAACCAATTCGTCTTAGACCCTAAGAAAGTGACGGCGTTAGCGCATCCCAAAAATGATGAGATTGGCGACTTAATTAAGCATTTTAATTATATGAAACAAGAGGTCGTACACGCGCGTGAAGAGATCCTTCGAGAGCAAAAGGAAAAGGAAATGATGACGGCAGCATTGTCACACGATCTGAAAACACCGCTTACTTCTGTGATGGCTTATACAGAATCAATGCAACAAAGGCCGCTTACGAAGTCGGAAACTGATCACTACTTAACAATTATTCGGAATAAGTCGTTACAGATGCAACGCTTAATTGAAGACATACATACATTTGCACTATTAAAAAATCAGCAGTCTGTTGAACAGAAAGTAACTGTTAACGGGCAAGAGTTTTTTTGAAATGCTCGTAGACGGTTATGATGAGCTAGCTAGTCAACATGAAATCAATCTTCATAAAGAAGTGAAAACCTTTGATAGTTTTGACGTACAAGTGAACCATATGATGCGGTTAGTCGATAATTTAGTCTCGAATGCAATTCGTTACACCCCTCCCACAGGTAAACTATACATCGGTATTTATGATCAACAGTTGCCATCGTGGTTGTACAAACCGATTGACGTAAATTTCTCCAAGCACGGGGTGTTAATCGTTCAAAATGACGGAGCAACCATTTCTGAAAAAGAAAGCAAGAAGATCTTCGAGGCTTTTTATCAAAGTGAAGAAAGTCGATCAAAAAAAGCAGGACAACATTCTGGGTTAGGGTTGAGCGTTGCAAAGATGATTACAGAAAATCACGGTGGAGACATTCAATTTATTCCAGTACCTAACAAAGGAACAATCTTAATGAGTACGTTTGTAAAAAGGAAGGATTACGATGAAAAAAACGTTGATGAGTAGTTTATTGCTTGGAAGTGTGTGCATGTTGCTCGGTTGTCAGACGCAATTTTCGCCTCAAGAAATTGTTGCAAATGCAGCAGAAACTCACCAACAGCCGGATCAATTTTATATTGAATCAAAAATTATTTACGAAGGTGAAGAAGCGATTAATTTGTTTGAATGGCGAAATCAGGATTATTACCGCATAAATATTGTAGAATCTTTAGGGCAGACGGTGACGATCGAGAGTCCTGAGCAGAGCTTGACGTACCTAGAAGATGAAAACATAGCGCTCATATCGGACAATCACGGGGAAATCGTCGATGAAGTTCATTATTTAAATGATTTTTATCAGCTTGACGATCTGTATGACTTAGACGTGCAGCTCGTTGATGAGGACGAGTGGATTGGCCGTGATGCCTATCATCTATTATTAGAAGGAGCAGATGAACAAGTCAAACTTGTCGTCGATCAGTCAACGTGGATGATTCTAATGTGGGAACGTGGTCCGTTGCGTACAGAAATTATCAATTTTGAGCCGAACCCTGACTTTGATGGGGTATTTGATTTTGAAGTTCCAACGAATGCAGAAGTGTTGCATTTGGATCACGAACAAAATGTCCTTACACCTGAGGAAGCTCAGCAACTATTTGCATCTGATGTGAGACTGCTCACTGACGATTATGAGCTATGGGAGATCTATGTTCTAAGCGAAGAAGAAGTTATGCTGGAATACTTTAAAGATCAATCGCCCTATGTTGTCATGACGATTGGCGAATCACAAAATGATACGGTCGTTGAGAACAATGAGCTGATCGATCAACTAGAACTGTTTACGACGGTTGACGTTTATGAGTTGCCTGGTGATACGTTCGTATTAACGTTTGAAGAAGAAGGAAATTATTATGAAGTGTTTGCAGAAGATGCGAACGTTACCGTTGACGATTTAATCGCCTTTATCGAATCTCTATATAGCTTAAATGAAGAATAATCTTTAATTCCTCCTCATATAGTGCATGTAGTGTGCTTGATTTTGAATCGGTAATGATTCATTTCAATTGTTTAGAAAAACTCAAAGCAGGGAGTGTTTCTGATTGTCAATTCAAGCGTTTCCGTATAAACGTGCACTCGTTACTGGAGGAGGAGGGTTTGTTGGAAGTCACCTCGTAGAAGAATTGTTGAATTTAGACGTTGAAGTGATTTGCTTGGACAATTTTAGTGCGGGAAAAAAGAAGAACCTGTCTACATTTGATACGCATCCGTTATTAACAGTCGTAAAGTCAGATGTGACGGATTTTGATCATATGTCTCGGTTCTTTAAAGATGTGGACGTTGTTTTTCACCAGGCGGTATCGAAAAATACCGTCTGTATGAAAAATCCTCGTCTTGATTTAAAAATAAATGCCGAAGGAACCTTTAACGTATTAGAAGCATCACGCATTCATGCGGTAAAAAAGGTCGTTCATGCGTCAACGGGCTCCGTCTATGGTGAGCCCGTTTATTTTCCAGAAGATGAAGCGCATCCGACTAATCCTGTTTCGTTTTATGGAACGAGCAAACTCGCTGCGGAAAAATACTGTTCTGTATTCAAAAATTTATACGATATGGACATTTCAGTGTTGCGGTATTTTCACGTATATGGACCAAGGCAAGAGGATAATGATGACGGAGGAGTTGTCTCAATATTCATACGAAGGGTATTGGCTGACCAACCGCCGGTCATTTTTGGAGATGGAAAGCAGTTACGTTCGTTTACATTCGTTAAAGATGTTGTAAAAGCGAATATTCTTCTTGCTACGAAAAAAAGAGACGAACGGGGAAGTCTACAATTGTGCTTCAGGCTTGAAGATTACGATTCAACAATTAGCAGACCTCGTCTTAGAGCGGTTCAAAAGAACAGATTTAACGGTTGAATATTCTGGTTGGAAGCCTGGTGACATTCGTTATTTTGAGATCGACAATAGCAAGATCAAAAACTTAGGCATGAACTTTTCTTGGGGTTTTGAAGATGGTGTGGATGAAACGATTAAATGGATGAAAGACAATAAATAATGAATCTTCGTTCGAGGAGGTTTTTATGAGAATCTTGCACCTTCCTTATGGCATAGGTATGAGTACGATGGCAAAGGCTTTGCGTACTAAAGGAATTGACGCACAATCTTGGAGTCTTAGGACGCATCATTATGCGTACATGGCTGATGAGCGGATCCATTTTGATCAATATAAACCTGGAGAAGAAGAGGAAAAGCGTGAAGCATACTTGCAAAAAGCACTCAAAGAATTCGATGTGTTCCATTTCCATTTTGGTGAGAGTTTTTTTTCCAGACCGTCGAGATTTAGACACAATCAAAAAAGCGAATAAAAAAAATGATTGTGCACCACCGAGGTTCTGAAGTGCGGATGTTAAAAAAAGCACAAAGCTTTAACAACCCATATGTACGCGTGAAAAAGTCTTGGCCTGAAGACAAAGTAAAAAGCAATTTAGAGTTTCTATCGCACTATTTTGATCAAGCAATTGTCAATGATTATGAGCTTTATTATTACGTTGAGCCTTATTACAAATCCATTCATGTTGTTCCTCACACGATGGATTTAAGTAAATATACGCCGACCTATCCGAAAGATCATGAGCGTCCGCTTGTCGTACACGCACCTTCAAGGCGAGATACGAAAGGAACACAATATGTGCTTCCAGTGTTAGAAAAGCTAAAAGATGAAGGGGTTGCGTTTGATTACGAGCTTGTAGAAGGAAAGTCACACGAAGAAGCATTAGAGATTTACAAAAAAGCTACGGTGATTGTCGATCAACTGCAGTTAGGGGCGTATGGTCATCTAAGTATGGAAGCGATGGCGCTCGGTAAGCCTGTTATTTGTTACATTCGAGATGATTTAGTTAAGAAGTACCCAAATGATCTTCCAATCTTGTCAGCTGATCCGAAAAACTTTGAAACCGTACTTCGGTCTTTCCTTAAAAATAGCGACCAATATCAAGCGGTTGGAAAAGCTGGGCGCAGTTATGCCGAGCATTACCATAGCTTTGACAGTGTTGCCAATAAGCTGATTACCATTTACAACAAGCTATAGGAGGGCGGTTTTCATGAAGGTTTTGCATATGCCTAGTGGCTCAGATATTAGCATGCTTGCAAAACAGATGCGTGCTCTCGGTGTAGATGCGACATCAGCTAGTTTTAGTTCAAAAGATCTTTACGGTTATCGTGCAGACCGCAATTTAAATGTCGACCAGTTTCCGCCAGAAGAAAAGAAAGCGAAGATAGAGCAAATTTTTCAAGAAGCGATGAATGAGTTTGACGTGTTTCATTTTCATTTTGGCAAGACGTTCAATTCAAAATCTGACATTGCAATTCTAAAAAGCAAAGGTAAGAAAATGGTTGCTCACCATCGTGGTTCAGAAGTACGTCTCTTATCTTTGGCTCAGAAGAATAACCGTTTCGCTTCAATAAAATCGAAATGGCCTGAAGAAACGGTTCATAAGTATGTTCGCCGATTGTCTGCGTCGATTGACCACGCAATCGTACCGGATTATGAAATGCTCCTTACGTTGAGCCTTATTACAAACATGTGCACGTCGTTTTGCGCGCCATCGACGTATCATCGTATACACCGGTTTATCCGAAAGAAACGGATAAACCGGTCGTCGTTCATGCACCTTCGCACCACGAAATTAAAGGCACACCATTCGTTTTAGAAGCGGTAGAGCAATTAAAACAAGAAGGATTAGACTTTGAGTTTAGAAAGATTGAGAACCTCTCCCACGAAGAAGCAATGAAAGCTTACCAAAAAGCAACGGTTGTTATTGATCAACTACGAATTGGGAGCTATGCAAATTTAACGATGGAATCAATGGCTTTAGGTAAGCCAGTCATTTGTTACGTCCGAGAAGACTTGGTCTCTAAATTCCCGGGAAATTGCCGATTATCAACGCAAACCCTGATACATTGACTTCGGTGCTACGAAACTTTCTGACGAAGAACAATGATTGGAGTAAAATTGGTAAAGAAAGTCGTGCTTACGTTGAGCAATATCATCATGTTGAGCGTATTGCAAAACAGATGATCGACATTTATAAATTGCTGTAATAGGAGGGCGCTTTGAAGGTCTTACACTTACCGTATGGAGCAGGTATCGCATCATTATCTGAAGCGTTGCGAGAAATTGGCGTCCATGCGGAATCGTGCAGCTTCTATCTACGAATACGTACAACGATCTAGCCGATTACGAATTAGATTTAGATCGTCTATCAAAAGTCAAAAAAAGAAGAGAAGTTAAAGCAATTTTGAGCATGCAAAAAAACGTATGATGTCTTTCATTTTCATTTCGGTGAGACGTTCCACCCAATGTTTCTAGATGTAAAAGAATTAAACGAAAAAGGAAAAAAAGTCGTGGTCCACCATCGTGGTTCCGAAGTGAGAATGCTCTCGATTGCTCGTCGGAATAACCCTGATGTGGTTGTGAAAAAAGATTGGTCAGAGCAACGAATTAAAAAGCGTCTTCAAACATTGTCGAAATATGTAAAAGTTGCGATCGTAAACGATCTTGAGCTCGTACAGTATGTTACAGATTACTATGAACGAGTAGAGGTTGTTCCTCATGCGTTGAATCATCAAAAGATTCGTCCTGTCTTTCCTAATGAAAACGACGTACCTATGATCGTTCATGCACCGAGTCATCAAGAAATTAAAGGTACCGCTGAAATCGAAGCTGCGATTCGACGCTTACGAGATGAGGGATATGAACTTCATTACCGACGACTTGAGCATAAGGCACGTGAAGAAGTAGTAAAAGAGTTAGCTAAAGCGACAATTGTGATTGATCAACTGAAGATCGGCACATATGCGAATTTAACGATGGAAGCGATGGCTTCTGGAAAACCTGTAATTTGCTTTATTCACGAACCATACCGAAAGTCTTATCCAAATCAGTTACCAATCGTTCAAGCAACGATCGATACAATCTACGATGTGCTTTTAGATTTACTGCGACGTCAATCGGAGTGGGCGCAAATCGGGCAACTATCTCGGAACTATGTGGAGCAGTTTCATAGTTATCAGGTTGTAGCGAATAAACTAAAAAAAATCTACGAAACGCTTTAATTCATGAACGTCCCTTTTTGTTCATACACATGTGATACGAAGGTGAGGGGGCGTCAGGGTGATCTGGACATGGGTAGCAATGATTATTTTGTTATGGCTTCTCGGATTTGGGTTTGAAGTCGGTGGCGTATGGATTCATGGTTTACTCGGAATTGTTGTTTTGTTAGTTGCCTTCCAAGTATTCCGTTATATAAAGCGTTAATCTTTGTTTAGGAGCTCCAAATTCGGAGCTTTTTCTATTTTGTAGTTTAATCTTTCAAAGAAGGGGAAACGTTATAGTAAGAAGCAAAAGTTTAATCTTTGTAGGAGGATGAGACATAATGGGTAAATCAAAGTACGTATGGACATCAGCAATTGTAGCAACTGTCGCAGCGGGAGCAACCTATTTGGTAAAGAATCCTGATAAAGGGCGACAACTTATGGACGGTGCCAAATCAAGGTATCATAAACTCGTTGGATCTGCCTCTAACAAAGGATCTGACATTCCATTAGAGCAACGAATTGGTAACCCAGATCCACTAGACATTAACGATAATGAAATGGTCGCTGAAGGGTCAACGTTCTCAGTTGATTATTATAATAAAGCACACGAAAACGACTCGGAATACGAAACATCTTCAGAACAGAAGCCGCACTAGAAGCAAGGAAATGATCCGTTTCCTTGCTTCTTTTTGCTAACATCGGTTATACTGCTGTTTACATGATTTTTACACCCCAAGATTACATAATGTTCGAGGTGTCAATCAGTGATAACAAACCATACGACTATAAGTACTGAAATGAAACGCATCGCGATCATTATATTTGGCGCGATTGCTGTAGCATTCGGATTGAACTTTTTCTTAATCCCAGCAGATGTGTTTGCTAGCGGATTAACCGGGGTTTCACAGTTTATAAGTGCCTTATTTCCAGTTTCAACAGGGATTGTCTTATTTCTCTTAAACATACCTGTTGCGATTTTGGGTTGGTTAAAAGTCGGTCGATTGTTTACATTTTATAGCTTCTTGCACGTCGCATTGACTTCATTTTTTTTAGAAGTGATTCCTGTACAAGCGTTAACAGAAGACATTATGTTGAATGCTGTTTTTGGTGGAATCATTGCCGCTATTGGTACGTCATTACCGCTTCGTTATGGTACTTCAGCTGGAGGGCTAGATATTATAGCGCTCGTCTTAGCACGAATGAGTGACCGTCCAATTGGTGTGTATTTCTTTATGTTGAATGCGCTGATCGTCATTACCGCAGGCTTTGTCTTTAATTGGGAACAAGCGCTATTTACACTCGTATCGATTTACGCAACGTCAAGAATTATGGACATGATTCATACACGTCACGTCAAATGTACAGCGTTTATCATTACGAAGAAAGCGGATGAACTTCGAGAGAAAATTCATGAGAATGTTACAAGAGGTATAACACGAATGCCGGCTAAAGGTGGATTTGACTCAGAAGAAAAAGAAGTGCTCATGATCGTTATTACACGCTATGAACTATTCAAGTTACGACAGATTACAGAAGAAACGGACCCTAAAGCGTTTACGAATATTGTACCAACTACAGAGATTGTCGGTTCATTTAGAAAAGATGATTAGTTGAGGTGGTCATGATGTTAGCGTTGAAAGTGAATGCCGTTAATGAGAAGAAAGGCGTTACAGTTTGGGTGAGTGTGCAAAACGAAAGTGAGGAAGTCGCTGAACTACTGTTTAACACGAGTCAGCGCATTTCAATCGCGGTATACGATGACAATCAAAAGCGGGTATATCGCTCTGAATCAGAGTGGATGTATTTGCAAGTCGTTGAACATGTGATGTTACAAGCAAATGAAGAAGTGGTGTTTCAAGAAAAGATGCCCTCCTCGTATTTCGAAGAAGGGCATACGTATAAAGGAAGCGTTCGGCTTGCTGTTCATACGATCAATGATGAGAAGACGTTACAGCAACCACAAACTTTCACGTTTACACGTCAAGAACTTTCTTGACGTGTTTTTAAAATTGGAACCATACCGCTTTGAGACGACATCATAAAAGCCTAATGAATTGTAAAGTCGTTTCGTAGCGATGTTATTAATTCCGGTTTCAAGTTCAATCCCTTTGTAATCATGTTGTTCTGCCCAATGGATAATAGCAAGAAGCATTTTTTTGGCGATCCCTTTGTTTCTTTGGTCTTCACGAACGTATAAGTCATTAAGCCAAACGTAGCGTCCACCTTTTCTTATGCTATACATCGTATTAAGAAATGCAGCGCCAACCATGATTCCTTGATCTTCTGCAATGAAGAGCTCTGCGTTTGAATCAGGATCTTTGGCTTCATGCAACGTCGTTAAGATGTTATCATAAGCATGTTCTCCGCCAATTGATTCCATTTGGCCCATGAGTAGCTCTGTCGCTTTTTGTACTGTTTGCTGATCATGTTGTTCAGTTAGTGCGTAGATCTTCATTTCGCACCCCTTATCTTTAATAATGAATGACCCTTTTCCACAAGGGAATACTTATCTATGATAGCATAGCTTGAGGAGATTCGGAATGTCCTTCTCCTGCACAAAAATGTAACAACTTGTTCAAAACTGAAGAGATCTCATGTGGTAAGATGAGAATAGCTCGGTTGATCATTTGGAGGGTCAATATGGAAGAATTGTTTGAAGTATTATCATTTCGGGCACTTTGGACGCCAGAATTGATTGCAATATTAACACTCGTTGCAGTTGCGTATTTTCTAATTACACGTCGTTTTCGATCACGATTTACGACAGAAGCGAAGCAAACACCTAAGCAAGACATTATGTTTTTAGGTGGTCTTCTCAGTTTATATTTAGGATGGGGAAGTCCGCTATATAGTATCGGACACATGCTCGTTTCCATCCATATGATTCAGATGGTTTTTGCTTATTTCTTTGCCGTTCCATTATTCATTTTGGCATTGCCTAAATGGTTGCTCTCCAATGTTTATGAATGGTTAGGAAAGAAAGTCAAGCCTATCAGGGATCTTATGTTTCATCCGATTATCGGCTTAATCTTTTTTTAATGCATTATTTTCTATTTATCATATTCCTGTCGTATTTGACTTTTTGATGCTTAGACCTGGGGTTCATAGCGTCTATGAAATCATCATGTTAGTTGCGTCGTTTATGATGTGGTGGCATATGCTTGCTCCGTTGCCTAGTAAACAATACTTACATGACTTTAGAAGAATCATTTATATATTTGGTAATGGTATTTTGATTACACCAGCGTGTGCGCTTATTATCTTCTCAGGTACTGCGTTATATGATACGTACACAGACCTTAACTATTGGTCACAAGTGATGGCATTTTGTATTCCAGGAGGAGCGGCTGTACCTGCATCGATGTTTGGTGGCTTCGGGTTTTTAGGTGGATTAGATGCATACAGTGATCAACAACTCGGTGGTGTAGCAATGAAAGTCGGTCAAGAGCTCGTTTACGGTACAACGATTGGTTTTGTATTTAAACAATGGCTACAAAAAGAAAGCCACCAAGAAGGTGAACTGACAATTAGTGATATTCCTTCTCACATCAAGACAAACCGCTAGGAGGGATTGTCATCTTAAAGAAACAAGCGCTGCTATTTATGATAGGAGCAATCTTCTTAACTGGTTGCGGCTGGTTGTATGAATCTGGCGCATCAGCGAATAACGGAACGGATACCTCAGATTTAGATTTATTTATGATACCGTTTGAGGCAACGAATCAACACGAAGAGACGATTACAGAGCAAGATATGGATGGCGAGTATTCGGTCGTCAATATGGCATTTACTCGATGTCCATCCGTTTGTATGATGTTGACACCGAACATGGCCCAAGTACAATCTGAATTAGAAAACGAAGGGATCGATGCTTCACTGTATACATTTTCTGTCGATCCTGAGTTGATACACCAGAACGGTTAGTCAGTTACGGTGAAGCGTACGCTGCTGATTTTGATAGTTGGCATTTTCTTACGGGCTATGACTTAGAAGTTATTCAGGAGATTGCTACAGAATCGTTTAATACGATTGTTCAGCCAGCGGAAGATGATATTATGCATACGACTTACTTTTTTTATCTTAGATCCTGACAATCAAGTTATCCGTTTTTATGATGGACTTGAAAACGACGTAAGCCCGATCGTTGAAGACCTGAAGGGACTAACAACCGAAAATGAATCGTAAACACACAGTGATTATGCTGTGTGTTTTTTTTCATTAATTATTATAAAAATACACTTGAATTTATGTTTACTCACGTTTATAATCAAATCAATAGATGCATAAATATAAATAGGAGTGAGGAATTATGAGGGTTGCGATCGTCGGAGCTACAGGTTATGGAGGCATAGATTGATACGTTTACTCAGACAGCACCGGCACGTATCTGAACTTTCCGTGTTTTCCTCATCACAAGCAGGCATGAATTATGATGATATTTACCCCCATGTCCAAGACATTTATCAAGGGGTTTTGAAAAGTGTAGATGCACATCAATTAGCTGATGAATACGATGTGATTTTTGTATCGGCACCTCCAGGAGTTGCAGCCGAACTGATGGAATACTTAATTGATGGTCAAGCGAAAGTGATTGATTTGTCAGGAGATTTCCGTTTGCTCGACGGTTCAATCTATGAAGATTGGTACGGGCGACCAGCGGCGAAATCTTCCCTCGTAGAAAAAGCAGTATACGGCCTTAGTGAATGGAATCGCGAAGACATCGCGAAGGCGAAATTGATTGCAAACCCAGGTTGCTATCCTACGGCGGTGCTTTTAGGGCTTGCGCCACTTGCACACAACAATGTGATTGACACTTCGACATTAATTATTGATGCCAAGTCAGGAACGACTGGAGCTGGCAAAAACCCGAGTGAAATGACTCACTTTGCGGAAATGAATGACTCATTCAAAGTATATAAAGTAAATCAACATAAACATACACCTGAAATTGAACAACAACTCGAGCAGTGGGTCGGTTTTAAAGAACCGATTACGTTTACTCCTCACCTAGTCCCGATGTCTAGAGGGATTATGGCGACGATGTATGCAAAAGTTGACGACTCATTAACGAAAACAAAAGTTGAACAGATCTATCGAGATGCCTATGAAAAAAACACCATTTGTTCGCGTGAATTCATCAAGATATCCAGCTACAAAAGAAGTATACGGTAGTAATTTCACGAACATTTCATATCATCTAGACGAAAGAACGGGGAGAATTACCGTCATATCAGTGATTGACAACCTTGTGAAAGGTGCAGCAGGGCAAGCGATCCAAAACATGAACTTGATGCAAGGTTTCGAAGAAACTGAAGGGTTGTGGGCAATGCCTGTATATCCTTAAGGATAAGGAGTGAAGGACGTGGCAAACGCACAAACAGTAGCAATGCAAGCCATTGAAGCAGTGAACGGAACGATTACGACGCCAAAAGGATTTAAAAGTGACGGCATTCATACGAAAGTGAAAAGAAAGCGTAACGACCTTGGTGTCATTTATTGTGACCAACCTGTTGCAGCAGCAGCGGTCTATACATTGAATCAAATTCAAGCAGCGCCGATCGCTGTCACAAAAGAAGCGATTCAAACAAATGGGAAGATCCAAGCTGTCGTTGTAAATAGCGGCCATGCAAATGCATGCACAGGAAAACAAGGGTTAATTGATGCCTATGAAGTGCAGGAAAAAGCCGCAAAAACATTCGCCATTCAACCTGAAGATATCGCAGTCGCTTCAACGGGCTTAATCGGTGAGCGAATGAAGATGGAAAAAATCATTCCAGGCATCGAACTACTTGAGCCAGTCGCAACGGATCAAGGTGCAGAGCAATTTGCACAAGCAATTCTTACGACCGATACGTTTACGAAGTCGGCGTGCGTGCAAACGGTGATTGACGGGAAAGTCGTTACAGTTGCGGGTGTCGCTAAAGGGTCAGGAATGATCCATCCGAATATGGCGACGATGCTCGGATTTATGACGACTGACGCGAACATCAGCCATGAGGCGTTACAACGTGTATTGTCGAACGTGACAGATCAGACGTACAATCGCATCACTGTTGATGGTGATACGTCAACGAATGATATGGTGCTTGCGCTTGCAAGTGCAGCAGTTGACCATGCGGAGTTAAGTGAAGCACACCCAGAGTGGCTGCAATTTGTTAGTGCAATGCAGGCAGTGAGTGAATCATTGTCCAAACAAATTGCACGGGACGGGGAAGGGGCAACGAAGCTAATTGAAGTACAAGTTAGCGGTGCACCAACAGATGCGGACGCGGGGAAAATTGCAAAGCAAATCGTCGGCAGCGATCTCGTAAAAACAGCAATTTATGGAACAGATGCCAATTGGGGACGAATTATATGTGCCATCGGTTATGCAGGCGTAACAATTGACCCAGACACGATTGATATTGCCATTGGATCATACGACACCCTGCTAAATAGTGAGCCTGTCATGTTTAGTGAAGAGGAAGTGCTTGCCTACTTAAAAGGTGAAGAAGTTACGATTCACGTTCATTTACATGTAGGTGAAGGTGTTGGTAAAGCTTGGGGATGCGATTTAACGTACGATTATGTTCGCATTAATGCGGGGTATCGAACATGAGTAGTGAATACGTTGTCATTAAATGTGGCGGCTCTGTCGTAAATAAATTGTCCGATCCATTTTTTTCTAGCGATTAAAGAGTTGCAAGACCGAGGCAAGAAGCTCGTCATCGTACACGGCGTGGAAGCGATGTGAATGACATGTTAGAAAAGATGGACGTCACGTCAACGTTTGTCGATGGACTTCGCAAAACGACGCCCGAAGTGATGGCAGTTGCTGACTTAGTGTTTAACGGTAAAGTGAACCCAGCGATTTGTCGTGGTGTTCAAAAAGCTGGCATGAAAAGTGTAGGGCTCTCTGGATACGACGGCCCCCTCATTCAAGCGAAGCTACTAGACGAAACGAAATTCGGTCTCGTAGGAGTTGCTGAACATGTGGACCCTACGCTGATTGAACAGTTAGCAGAAGCTGGATATGTTCCGGTCATTTCACCAATCGTCGCAGGTCCAGATGGAATGCGGCTGAACATGAATGCAGATACGGCAGCTTCTCATTATGCTTCTGCATTGAAGGCTGAAGAAATCGTCTTCGTTACGGATGTACCCGGAATTATGAAAGACGATCAATTAATTGACCATCTTACCGATGATGAGGTTAATACGCTCATGGAAGACGGAACGATTTACGGTGGGATGATCCCAAAAGTAAAAGCAGCACTGCATTCGTTATCAGGGCGCATTAAGACAGTACGAATCGTCGGAGCATATAGTCGAGGATTAGGAACATCGATTACGAAACAAGTTCAACTTCACGGTTCATAAATAGGAGAGTATTGGGATGCAAAATCACCTTTTTAATACGTATAAACGATGGGATTTAACCTTTGAGAAAGCTTTTGATAGTACGATTATCGCAAATGGTCAACCGTACCTCGATTTAATGAGTGGAATTGGAACCGTAAATCTTGGCCACAACCATCAAGGTGTTACCAATGCGATCCAAGAACAGTTACAAAAAGGGATGCACGGTTCGAATCTTTTTCATTATGAGCTCCAACAACAAGCAGCAGACAAACTAGCTTCCTTATCAGGCTTAGATTATGTGTTTTTCGCAAATAGTGGTGCTGAAGCAAATGAAGCAGCGATCAAACTTGCTCGAAAAGCAACAGGAAAACACGAAATTATAACGTGCGAACAATCATTTCATGGTCGAACGTATGGTGGTATGGCAGCAACAGGTCAGGAGAAAGTTCGACTAGGTTTTGGACCGGATTTGCCTGGGTTTTCTTACGTACCTTTTATCGATGTAGAAGCCATGAAAGCGAAGATACTGAAGATACAGCGGCAATTATGATTGAAATTGTGCAAGGTGAAGGTGGTGTTCATGAAGGGACCACTGAATACTTACAAGCGATCGAACGGATGGCAAAAGATGTAGGAGCTCTTCTAATCATCGATGAAATACAAACAGGAAACGGGCGTGTAGGTGCTGCATTTGCGTATCAACAAATTCCATTGTCGCCTGATATTGTGACGACTGCAAAAGGTGTTGCGAACGGATTTCCAGTCGGTGCAATGATCGGTAAGAAAGAACTTGCAGATTCATTTAGTTACGGAAGCATGGCAGTACATTCGGTGGGAACCCATTGGCAATGGCAGCGGTGAATGCGACTTTAAATGAGATGAATGATCATCTATTTGAATCCGTAAAAGAAAAAGGTGATCTCACGTTATCGCTCCTTCAAAAAGGGCTTGGACAGAACGATGCAGTAAAAGAGATCCGCGGTAAAGGACTTATGATTGGGATTGAACTTGACTTAAAGTCCAGTGATGTCGTTTTAGAACTACAAAAGAAAAACATTCTTGCATTGCAAGCGGGTGAGTACGTAGTACGGTTGTTGCCACCTCTCACCATCGATTCAACATTGCTTGAAGAAGGAATACAAACGGTTATACAGACGATTCAAGAGTTGTCAGCATAAAGGAGATGAAGACGATGAAAGGTATATTGTTTTAGAGAATGGTGAAGTGTTCACAGGTAAGGTCATCGGTGGTAATGAGTCAGGTACATACGGTGAAGCAGTGTTCTTCACGGGGATGACTGGCTATCAAGAAGTGGCGACCGATCCATCTTACCGGGGTCAAATTGTCATTTTCACGTACCCGCTCATCGGGAATTACGGCATTCAAGATTACACATCTCAAAGCGAAGAGTGGCAAGCGAATGCGCTAGTCATTGGCGAATGTTCGGAAGAAGGATACCACTATTTATCAAAGAAAAGTGTTATGAATGAAGCGAATAACATGAATGTTCCAATCATTGTTGATGTCGATACGAGAGCGCTCGTGAAATGTTTAAGAGAGCAAGGCGCGATGGGCGCTGTTATTACGACAGATTTGGATGGTGTTGATTGGTCGAATTATCAACCTGTCGATGAATACCCATTCGTCAAGGAAGTATCAACAAAACAAATCGAAACGTATGGAGCGGGAGATACGCATATCGCATTGTACGATTTCGGTCATAAAAGAGCGATGATTCAAGAGCTTACTCAATTAGGTGCCAAAGTAAGCGTCGTTCCATTTGATACACCATATGAAACGATTCAACATTTGGATGTCGATGGTGTATTGTTCTCAAATGGTCCGGGTAACCCGAAACAACTGGAGCATGAATTGCACATTTATCGAAAAGTAGCGAGTGTGTATCCAACGTTTGCTATTTGTCTCGGTCATCAGCTTTTAGCGTTAGCATTCGGAGCGGATACGAAGAAGTTAAAGTTCGGTCATCGAGGAGCGAATCAACCCGTCTTAGAAATTGCTACACAAAAAGTCGATATGACGGCTCAAAATCACGGTTTTGTCGTTGATGATGAGACGATTGGTCACAGTGAAATGCAAGTGACACACGTCAATATTAACGATGGGTCAATTGAAGGATTAAAGCATGAAGAGCTTCCGCTTTTTACCGTTCAATACCATCCAGAAGCAAGCCCTGGACCGAAAGACAGCCACCCACTTTTCCATCAGTTTTTTTGCATCCATTGAGAAAAAGAAAGAAGTGACCATCCATGCCTAAACAACAACATCTTAGAAAAATCCTCGTATTAGGATCAGGCCCCATTGTGATCGGGCAAGCAGCAGAGTTCGACTACGCAGGTACTCAGGCATGTTTGGCTTTGAAAGAAGAAGGGTGTGAAGTTGTTCTTTTAAACAACAACCCTGCCACTGTCATGACTGATGAACAATGTGCAGATCGTGTCTATTTCGAGCCATTAACTGTAGAAGTATTAACTAAAATTATAGAAAAAGAGCGCCCCGATGGACTGCTCGCAAGTGTTGGCGGTCAAACGGGTCTCAACTTGGCTCTTGCAGCGTACAATGAAGGCATTTTTGAACAATACAACGTTCAGTTGTTAGGAACATCCATGCAATCAATTCAACAAGGAGAAGACCGCGAATTGTTTCGAGCGTTAATGCATGACATTAACGAACCCGTTCCAGAAAGTGAAATTGTATCGACTGTAGATGAAGCCGTACAATTTGCAGATGTTGTCGGGTTTCCGATTATCGTTCGCCCTGCCTATACGTTAGGAGGCGCAGGAGGCGGTCATGCATACTCAAAAGAGCAACTAAAGGAGATTGTTGCTGGAGGACTAGCGGCGAGTCCGATTACTCAATGTTTAATTGAACAGAGCATTGCAGGGTTTAAAGAAATTGAGTACGAAGTGATGCGTGATGATAACGATACGTGCATTACGATTTGTAACATGGAGAACATCGACCCTGTAGGTGTTCATACAGGAGATAGCATCGTCGTTGCGCCGTCGCAAACGTTAAGTGACCATGACTATCAAATGCTTCGTTCTGCTTCAATCAAAGTCATTCGAGCACTCGGTATCGTTGGTGGATGTAACATTCAGTTTGCGCTTGATCCGTCAAGTAATCAATATTATCTCATTGAAGTAAATCCCCGTGTAAGTCGTTCTTCAGCGCTTGCTTCAAAAGCAACAGGGTACCCAATTGCAAGAATTGCAGCGAAGCTTGGTGTCGGTTATCACCTACATGAGTTGAAAAACCCTGTTACTGCACACACGTATGCTAGCTTTGAACCTGCACTTGATTACGTGATCGTGAAGTTCCCTCGTTGGCCGTTTGATAAATTCAAAGATGGGAATCGAGAACTTGGAACGCAGATGAAAGCAACTGGCGAAGTTATGGCGATTGAACGAAACTTACAAGCAGGGCTGCAAAAGGCTGTCCGTTCATTAGAAATTCCAGTCGATGGCTTAAAGGTAGCAAGCATTGAAGCAATTGCAACCGATGAACTAATCCAACGAATTGAAAAAGCGGATGATCAGCGTTTCTTTACGTTACTTGAACTGCTCCGAAGAAACGTGACCATTGATACATTGCACGAACAAACAGGCATTGATCATTTCTATTTGCAACACTTCAAGCGTTTAATTGAGTTAGAGCAGTTAGCGGAGAGCCTGGAGTTTGAAGGCGTTGACCGTGATACATTATATGAATTAAAGAAAAGCGGTTTTACAGATGTGGCGCTTGCGAAAGCGATGAATACAACCGAACAGAATATTACGCAGTTACGAGAGCGTTACGATCTGTATCCGAGCTATCAGCAAGTGGATACGTGTGCTGGAGAGTTCATGGCAGAGACACCGTATTATTACTCTACTTGGGGTACAAAAGGTGATCATCACTTAACAGAGAAACCGTCTGTGCTAATTGTCGGTTCAGGTCCAATTCGAATCGGGCAAGGGATTGAATTTGATTACTGTTCTGTGAGTGCCGCCCATTCATTAAAGCGCATGGGTTATGAAACGATTATGATTAACAACAACCCAGAAACGGTGAGCACAGACTATGAAACTGCTGACAAACTCTATTTTGAACCACTCACTGCAGAGGACGTCATTCACGTAGCAAAACGTGAAAATGTTCAAGGTGTGCTATTGCAGCTTGGAGGACAAACAGGCGTTAAGTTAACCGAAGCGCTCGAAAAAGCTGGAATTCCTTTATACGGGGCAACATTTGATGTAATCGATCAGTTGGAAGACAGAGGAAGATTCTATGAGTTAATGCAAACGTTAGACATTCCTCACATTCCTGGTACAACCGGGATGAACGCAGCGGATACTGAGATGAAAGCAAGTGAGATCGGATATCCAGTGTTGTTGCGACCATCGTACGTAATTGGTGGAGAAGGCATGGCGATTTTTACGAGCGAGGCGGAATTAAAAGCGTATTTGAACGACTCACTTAATGAAGTCGCATACCCGATTTTAATTGATCGTTATGTTGCAGGAAAAGAACTTGAAGTAGACGTTGTTACAGACGGTGAGCAGTGTTTTATACCAGGAATCTTTGAACACGTTGAAAAAGCAGGCGTACACTCCGGTGACTCGATGGCCGTGACACCCCCATACTCCATCCCTGATTCATTGAAAGAAACCATCGTTTCATATACGACGAAGATCGCAAAGCATGTATCATTTGTCGGCTTATTCAACATTCAATTTGTTTATGAAAATAACACGTTGTTCGTAATTGAAATCAATCCGAGAGCTTCTCGTACAGTCCCGATCTTTGCAAAGATTACTAATATAGATCTCGTTGATTGTGCTGTTCAATTGTTGCTCGGTAAACCATTTGAAGCGTGTGTTCCGTCTGTTGGTCTTCTAGAAGAGCCTTCATTTTACTCAGTGAAAGCTCCGGTTTTCTCAACCGAAAAATTACCAGATGTTGATATGCTCTTAAGTGCTGAAATGAAATCAACAGGTGAAACGCTCAGCTTCGGGTCAACCGTTGAAGAGGCATTCCAACAAGCCTTTGCATGGAAAGACGATCAAACACCGAAAATCTACACAGAGAATAGCGGTTCGATCTTTGTTGATGCTGGAGAGGCGCAACAATCGCTTATTCGTACCGATCTAGAAAAGCTAGAGCAAAGTGGGTTCACAATCGTTCAAGGCTCGAGTGAACAATTCAATGAGTGGATCACGAAAGAAGATGCACGTTTATACGTGAGTATTCCAGACCTCGGATCAAAACATTATAAAGACCAGCGCGAAAAAGCAAAGCGCAATCGAATTCAATTAACGACGCATAGCGAAACATTACATGCACTCGTTCAAGGAATGGACTTTAAAGAACGACATTCTCTATCGCTTGATGAATGGCAAAAGAAAGACTTACAAAGGACGTGAGACGATGCAACAGCAACTGACAACAGGTGGTATGGTCGGTAAAGATGTATTAACTTGGCTTGATTTTACGAGTATTGAAATCGAACGATTGCTCCAACAATCACTCGTTTTAAAAGAGCAATTACAAGAAGGGATTCCCCATGAAACGCTAAAAGGGAAATCACTCGGAATGATTTTTCAAAATGCATCGACGCGTACGAGAGTCTCTTTTGAAGTCGGCATGACACAACTCGGTGGCCATTCATTATTTTTAAGCGGCAAAGATATGCAAATCGGTCGAGGAGAACCGGTTCAAGACACAGCGAGAGTCATGTCTAGGTATGTGGATGCGATCATGATTCGCGCCAATGATCACAAAATGGTCAAGAAACTCGCTGAAATGAGCGAAGTTCCAGTCATTAATGCTTTAACAGATGAAGATCATCCTTGCCAAGCCCTTGCTGATGCGATGACATTGAAAGAGCAATTCACCGATTTGCATGGTCTGAAGGTTGTATATGTTGGAGACGGAAATAATGTTGCGATTTCATTAATGATCATTTGCGCCAAGTTAGGCATTCACTTTACGATGGCAGCACCAGTTGGTCATACTGGAGACGAAGCAGTATGGGAAAAAGCAAAAGCTGTCGCAAAAGAAACCGGCAGCATCATCGAACACATCGTAGACCCTCATGAAGCAGTTCAAGATGCAGACGTAATCTACACGGACGTATGGACGAGTATGGGTGCGGAAGAAGAACAACAAAGTCGCATTGAAATTTTTAAAGCATATCAAGTAAATGAGTCGCTTATGGAAGCAGCAAAACCTGAAGCGAAATTTATGCACTGTTTGCCTGCACACCGCGGCGAAGAAGTAACAGAAGACGTATTAGAAGGAGAGCATTCCATCGTCTTCGACCAAGCAGAAAATCGCTTGCACGTTCAAAAAGCAATCTTACAGAGTGTTATTGGCTAATGCAGCTGGTTGAGAGGCGAACCTCTCAACCGGTTTTTTTGTATGGATTAAGTCTGGGATGCGCGGAATAAGAGTCGGGGAGCGTGGAACAAGAATCTTGGAGCGTGGCACAAGAGAGAGTGTGTGTGGAACAAGAGTCGAGGAGCATGGAACAAGAGCCGTGGAGCGTGGAACAAGAGTGATGGAGGGTGGAACAAGAGCCGTGGATCGTGGAACAAGAGAGAGTGTGCGTGGAACAAGAATAGCGCAGCCCAGCCCAAGCCCGAATTGCCAATCAAGTGCTATAGCAATCACCATGCATTACAAACAAAAAAACCCCTCACGTCAACACCGTTACTTTTTAGCTGATGAAAGTTGCGCTACAATGGAGAGAGCGAATCAGAGAGTAGTGATGAATTTGAATCGACACGTTTTAGGTATAATTTTATTTGGAATTATTGCGATTAGCAGTTATTTAATGCTAGATCTATTCACTCCTTTGCCAGAGTGGGGAAATATTCTGGTGGCAATTGCAGCTGGGTTTCTCGTTGAGTTTCTCGTATTACGTCGATCGTGAAATCTTTGTCCGTTGTACAGGCGCAAAACCCTTGTTTAATCATAGGATAGTTAACGATTAGAAAGGGAGGTACCCATGCAACGAACGTACGCAGATACAGTGAGGCACGGGCGGTATAGTGGCTATGTAGAATACCCTTATCGCCAAGCGTATAGTCAACGTCCTGATCGCCATCAAGGTCACCATGTCCTCATGGAAAAGATGAACGATTTTTTTGGTCCATTCTTGCCCTTTTTGGCAGGCTTAGCGGTCGGACCATTGTTCTTTGGCGGTTTTGGTGGGGGTATGGAAAGTACGGACCACCAGGACCTCCTGGGCCACCGGGACCCCCAGGACCACCGGGATATTTTTATGGGGGACCGAATTACGGTCCTAATTATGGTCCGAATTTCGGACCAAACTACGGTCCGGGCTTTGGACCGAGCTTCGGCCCGAATTTTGGACCGAACTTTGGTCCATACGGACGACCAAGACCGAAATGGTAACCTTTTGCCACAGATGAATCTATTCATCTGTGGTTTTTGTCATTGAAGTCGACGATGATCTGCATTATAATTGGTACTAGGTCATAATACTAAGTGTAAACTAAGGTAGAACTAGGGAGGCACGGGGATGCGACGAGCAGGGATTTATGGTGTTGGGCGTTATACAGACGGAAAAGTTGTCAAGAATTCGGAATTTGAACAATCACTTGATACGTCAGATGAATGGATTCGTTCAAGAACGGGCATTGAACAACGTGTATTTGCACATGATGATATAAATACTTCGGACATGTCATATTATGCGGCATTGGATGCATTAAAAAAATGCTGAAGTAGATCCTTTAGAGCTTGATTTGATTGTTGTAGCTTCAGTAACAGGGGACTATTTGTTTCCTTCGGTATCCACGTTGATCCAAGAGCGACTCGGTGCTAAAAACGCTGCTGCAATGGACGTCGGTGCAGCTTGTGCAGGGTTTATATACGGTGTCGTTACAGCGAGTCAATTTATTCAAACAGGTACATACGACAAGATTCTCGTCGTAGGTGCAGAGAAGCTTTCTAAAGTAACGAACTTTGAAGATCGCAACACGGCAGTATTATTTGGAGATGGTGCAGGTGCTGCTGTAGTTGGACCAGTTGCAGACAACCGAGGAATTGTTTCCTTTGAGCTAGGTGCAAATGGTGCAGGCGCGGATCACATTAAAGCGGACCCGCAAATTATTATGAACGGACGTGAAGTGTTTAAGTTTGCCGTTCGTCAAATGGGTGACACGTGTATGAATCTCGTTGAAAAAGCGAACTTAACGAAAGATGATGTGGATTTCCTCGTTCCGCACCAAGCGAATATACGAATTATGGAAGCTGCGAGACAACGATTGGATTTGCCGAAAGAGAAGATGGCTGAGACCGTTCATAAGTATGGGAATACATCAGCGGCATCCATTCCAATTGCTCTTGTTGAAGAGTTAAATGATGGTAAGATTAAAGACGGAGACCTTGTCGTCATGGTAGCTTTGGCGCCGGCCTTGCATGGGGTGGAATCGCACTTTATTGGGGTCGTTAAATCATTTTTTTGTATTAAAGGAGAGAAGAAAATGACACGTCGTGTAGTAGTTACAGGGATGGGTACGGTTAATCCTTTAGGAAATGACGTTGAACGCTCGTTTGGTCGGGCATTAGCTGGAGAAACTGGAATTGACTATATGGAACGCTTAGATCGAGAACTGTTTAATGTGCATGTCGCAGGTGAAGTGAAAGACTTCAATCCAGAGCAGTATATGGATAAAAAAGACGCGCGTAAAATGGACCGCTTTACTCAATACGCGGTTGCTTCTGCGAAAATGGCTCTTGATGATGCGAAGTTTGAGATTAACGACGACAACGCTACGAGAGTTGGCGTCTGGATTGGATCAGGAATCGGTGGTATGGAAACGTATGAATCACAATTTCGCACGTTTTTAGAAAAAGGTGCTCGAAGAGTGAGTCCGTTTTTCGTACCAATGATGATTCCGGATATGGCTGCTGGACAAGTATCGATTCGGTTTGGCGCAAAAGGAATTAACTCTTGTACAGTAACCGCATGTGCTTCAGGAACAAATGCGATTGGGGATGCGTTTCGCGTCATCGAACGCGGCGAGGCAGATGCGATGATTACAGGGGGTAGTGAAGCTCCGATTACGAGCATGGCAGTAGCGGGTTTCGCATCGGCAAAAGCAATTACGACGAACGACAACCCTAAGGAAGCATCGCGACCATTTGATGCAAATCGTGATGGATTTGTAATCGGTGAAGGTGCTGGGATTTTGATTCTTGAATCGTTGGAAAGCGCACAGGAACGTGGTGCTCATATTTATGCAGAGATCGTTGGCTACGGGGCAACAGGGGATGCGTATCATATGACTGCGCCTGCACCTGAAGGCGAAGGTGCTAAACGTTCAATGGAACTTGCAATTGAAGATGCGGGTATTGATAAAGCAGACGTTGGTTATATCAATGCGCATGGAACGAGCACACCATACAATGATAAATACGAGACGATGGCAATCAAGGACGTGTTCCAAGATCATGCCAAAGAGCTAATCGTAAGCTCTACGAAATCGATGACCGGCCATATGCTTGGTTCGACGGGTGCAGTAGAGTCAATCTTTACGATTAAAGCGTTAGAGGACCGAATCGCACCACCGACGATTAACTTGCATGAAAAAGATCCAGAATGTGACTTGGATTATGCGGCGAATGAGAAAAAAGCGTTTAACGGAGATGCAGCGTTGAACAATTCATTCGGTTTTGGTGGGCATAACGCAACCCTACTCTTTAAACGATTTAAGCAATAGTAAAAAGGCTTGTCATGTATATGGCAAGCCTTTTTTTATTCCGTGTGAATCGTTTCATGTGCTTCTTGAAGTTCACGGATGGAAAAGTCAAACGTCATCTGCAAATGGGGGTAGTCAGGAAAGTGCGACCAGCGGCCACCCCATTCAAACCCGAGAGATTCAGCAATTTCAGCGACTTCGTACCAATCCGATTTGCCATTTCCATTCCCGTCAAAGTCAATGTCCCAAATGACTTCTCCAGCATCATTCATGAGGGCGTAATCGATTGCAAGCCCATAATTGTGGTACGATTCACCGCCTTGTGCGTGGGTGACAATTTGTCCGTCATCCTGCCTGCCTCTTGCATAAAGCTCATCTTGTTCAGCGAATGTTCGATACCCATCTGTTATAACGACTGTAATTCCGATATCAGAAGCTTGATCAATTAACGTTTCTTTCTTTGAGACAATTTCTTGGTGTAATTCTTCTTCTACAATGATTTCTTCAGCGAGTGCTTTGCGTTCAGATTGTTGTTCTTCATAAAAATGAATAACGAAAAAAAATTACGAATACAAACGATAATGTAAATAAGAAAGAAAGGAATGCTCTCACCTGTACACAAGTCTCCTACAGAAAAAAAACTCGCCATGAGTTATTCGAAGTCATGGTCGAGTTCATCTAATGATAATTGTTCATCTAAAAACGAATGAAGGTAATCTTTGTTTAATTGTGAGTCGAAAGAAATGATTTCTTCATCTTTATTCAAAGAGTATTCATAAGTGTAACTATCTCTATATGGAATGGTAATGGCTGCGATTGAATCAGATGCTGAATTAATATAATCCGTGCTGATTCTAAACAATTTACCAGTAGGTATATTCGTTTCTAGATGTGTCGTGAACGCTGCAATTAACGTTTGTGCATCACGAACGGTCATATTATCGAGCAAATAATCGTGAATGTGCGATACGATTTGTTGGTGGCGGTTTGTGCGATCAAACTCCCCTTGACCTACGTCTCGAATATAGTGCACGAAATCTTCTCCATAATATCGTTGATTGTCAAGGTTGATTCCTGTTGGAGCAATCGTGTTAACCATGCTCGCGAATCCTTCTATATCTACCTTAACGAAATAGTCAACTGATAATTGGAAGTTTTCTAGAAGTGTGTCTTCTAAAAGCTCTAGTCCCCCTAGTTGATAAACAGAGCCTAGCTTATGATTCTGATGTCCAGGTACTGATACGTAGCTGTCACTAAGCAATGATACGATTCTTGTATCGCCATCGGCCGGGTCAAATTGAGCGAGCATAATTGCTGAACTGTTATCAGACTCTTGATCATTAACTGAGAACATCAGCACTTGAAACGGTTCATCGACCGCCTCAATGTCACTAACAGATTCGTTGATCGCTTGTTGAGCATGTAATGTTTGCTCATCCAACTCATCAGATGCAATGAGACTGTTCGTGCTTTGAAAACCCAGTGGAATCGCAACCAGCAGAATGACAAGAACAAGAAGGAAATAGACCTTGTTGATTGTAACTTTTCCAAATAAAAGGTCGTTAATCTTTCTCATTGCTGTCCCCCTCCGTTTCGACTCATAATTATAACAGAAAGATTGCGATTATAAAATATCTATTACAAATTTATAAAGATATTTTTTTATAAACGCAATGGCCTCCTCTTTTGTTAAGGATGGGTTGTCTAGTTGTTTGCATTCTAGCTGTAGAAGTTGTCGTGAGATTTCAGGACCTTTCTGAACGCCGAGTTCAATGAGCTCTTCGGCTCGCAATCGTACATCCAAGTGTTCACGTTTTGTAACATAGCTCTTTAATGAAATTGGAAGTGAAACTGCGCAATTAAAAAGTAACAGTGATGACTGTTGCAAGTGATGCGTTTTTTTCGTGCCATGAACCGTATGTTTGTAATGATTGAACGTCTAAGTGATCTAGTTCAATAAGCTCTTTCATGATTCTTTTTTCATATTTTGTTTTCGCGATGAATTGTAAAGAAGAGACATTTTGTACGTACAATGGATATAACGTAAAAAAACGGGTGCTCATCTAGACGCTCATTAGCTATACAAGTGTAGACGCTTGCAACATTTGAAGCGTATGTAGCACCGGTAAAGAATGAAGTGAGTAGGTTCAGTTCATCAAGTCGTTTTGCGATGCGTTGATAGCTTTTTTCTTGAGTGACTTTTGCCCACTCTTGACCAATGCGTTCAAATGAAAGCTTTGAAATAGCGCTTTTCGCATCAGAAGCAAAGCGTTCTGCTTCGTCGGTCAACCGAAAGCCAAAACGACCTTCAAACCGCAATCCTCGAAGAATTCGAGTTGGATCTTCAATAAAACTAAGATTATGAAGAGGACGAAGCAATTGTTTTTCAAGGTCTCGTCTTCCGCCAAAAAGATCGATGAGCTTCATAAATGAATCCTGATTTAAGGAGATTGCCATCGCATTAATCGTAAAGTCTCTGCGGTACATATCTTCTTTTAAGTGAGTACGAATGATTTGTGGCAATGCTGAAGGATGGTCATAATACTCTGCGCGCGTCGTTGCTAAGTCAATCGTTAAATCATCTGAGACTTTCACTTTTGCTGTTTGGAACGATTCGTGGACGACCACTTCCTTTTGCCATGTACGCCCTACGAAATCAGCAAACTGTACGGCGTCTCCTTCGACAACAACATCGATGTCATCATTTGCTTTATCTAATAGAAGGTCACGCACAATCCCACCTACAAGATAAATGTGAACACCATAGTCATCCGCGAGGCTACCGAGACTTTCTAGGTCTTTTTGAATAAAAGTAGGAAGCTGGACACAGTCATCCGACTTTTGTTCCTTTGGCTTTCTTGAATAGAGCGATTGGAGAAGATCAGATCTCGTCAAAATTCCAACTAATCGATCATCTTCAATAATAGGAAGTCGACCGATATCGTGCTGAATAATAAGGGTTTCGGCTTCTTCTAAAGCTGTGTTTGCTGAAACCGTGATCACGTTCTCAGTCATGTGACCTTTAACAGGGGCATGACCTAGACCATGATGATGTGCTTTATTCGCATCCCGAACAGAAATGATACCGCGTAAGTGATCTTCATCGACAACTGGAAAACCAGAGTGGCCGAAACGTAACGATTGTTGTAAAACATCATCGATTGTAGCGTCTGCAGTGACAGTTTTTACTGGCGTACTCATCACTTGACGAACGGTCGTTGCTGGCTTAATGGCTTGTTTATACTGCGTATCAATGACGTCTTTTACGTCTTGAAGCGATTGGTCTTTAATTGTCGCTGCAGCAGCAGCGTGATGACCGCCTCCTCCGAGCTTTTCCATTAAGGTACGAACATCAAAGCGATCATGTGAACTTCTTGCCACGACAAAAATGGTGTCTTTCATCTTAACGATGGCAATGCAGCTGTCGCCACCGATTAATGGTACCCACCTTTCTACGATCGCACTTAAGTTTGAAACATATTGATCGAGTTCAATCACACTGTATACGAAGGAGATTCCTTCATGATTAATGGATTCATAGTGGTCCAACAGACGCTTTAGTATGTGTTGTTGCGTTTCTGTTAACGTTTGAGAATGAAATTGGTTGACGGTTTGCAATGAGATTCCGTCTGAGAAAAGTTGATTTAACATTTTTACGTCGCGAGCTGTCGTTGATTCGAACATAAAAGAGCCCGTATCGCTATACAATCCAAGTGCAAATAATGTTCGTTCCCAAGGTTCAATCGCCAAATTCTGCTTATAAATTTCCTCTAACAATAGTGTGACACACGCACCTGTCATTGCTACAATGCCCTTTGCCTTAGGGGCATTTGGATGATGATCGTAAATGATCGTTTCTACTGGATGGATGTCTTGTAGTTTGTTACTGCAACGTGCTGGATCTGATGTATCAACGAGAATTAATTGATCAAGTTCATCAATACGTAATTCCCGTTCCTCGATGTACGAGAAATTGTTGCGATGCAAGCTTACATACTGCTGAACTTCAGGGCTTAGTTGACCCGAGAGTAAGATGGAAGCTTCGGGGTGGAGCTTTTTTTGCGGCTAGTAAAGAAGCAAGTCCATCAAAATCGGTTTGTTTATGCGTTGCAATGAGCTTCATATCACACACTCGTTTCTGCACATGTGCATCATTTTTTGTGCATAAAGTTTAGTAAGAAGAGAAGAGAGGAGAAGGTGCCATGCTGTTTCGCATTTGTATGGCAATACTTGGCATTAGTGTAGCAACAGTTGGTGGCGTTGGTATGGTCGCTTACCTCAATTTAATCGTGTCAGGTTATAGCTTACACGAATTTTGGGATTTCATCATCCGTCGACCGGAATTATACTTTTTATTTGGCGGTTTATCGTTAGCTTTTATCTCCCTCTACCGTAGGAATGGAAGAAAAAAAGAAAAAAAACATGAAATTGTTAATCATAGGAGTGAGCACGAATAAAATAAATCGTCCCCGACTATACTGTAGGTACAATTTTAAATGGTAGAGGAAGGGGGCGTCCATATGGCACGGATTCGTGATGTGTGGGTCAATTGGTTTGAAGGCGAAGAGAATGGTTATAACATATGTTCATTCCATGAATGGAAGAGCGAAGATAAAATTGAGGTATTAGATCAAGCAGAAGTCGTCAAAGTCAGTGAGACGTTATTCTTTCAGTTAGAAAACAGTTTAGAAGAAATTCCTAGATTACTTTTAGATGCGGTGTACAAAAAAAAGTGCACTTCGTAAAAATATGTCAAAGTTGCCACTGGATTATTGTTTCGTAGCAACGAACGGAAAAAAACGCAATTGCCATTGATACGTTAGGATATGAAACGCCGATTCGGAAAAGCCGTTTAACACCTAGACAAGAGAAGCTTGCTTTGGAAGCAATTGTACAACTTGAAGACGAACGAGAATATGAGGCACTAGAAAAATCAGAGAAGCAGTACCATATCCTTTCACCACATCCTGATGATATGTATGGATTAACGAGAAGAGAACGTCAACTGAAACAATTGTTATTTATGGCAGTCGATCAATTAAAAACGACGGGGTATGACTCTGAGGTACGGTATTGGTATACCGAATGGTCACCAGATAAATACATGGACATTCAAATGCTTACAAAAGATGAAGCATGGGATCACATGTATACTGAAATTCGCAAAGGCTGGTCAGAGAAACATTATGAACTATGTGAAGCACTAGTAAAGGGCCAACCGTTCTTTGAGAAGCTCTGGGACATGCAACATGAGAGCGAAATGCATAAATAACATTTTTGCGAACATAGATGTCCTCCATTTACATGAAAACAATCTTTCATTATAATGAAATGAGTGTAGGTTTACGGACAAGGAGGAAGAACATGGACGGTCTTGCGATTACAATCATGCAAGTGTTTACCATTCTTTTGGCAGTAGGAACAATTGGCGGAAGCCTTTTTGTAGGAAAAGTTTGGAGAAATGACACGAAAAAGAACTAATAAAAAAAACACCAGCGTACTTACGCTGGTGTTTTTTTAGTCTCGAAGTAATCCCATCGCTTGTTCTGCTTTTTGTAGCATTGGAATAGCAATTTCATTTGCGCGATCTGCGCCTGCATCAAGAATACGATCTACTTCATCAGATTCATATAACTCTTTAAACCTCGCCTGGATCGGTCGCAGTGCATCAACAGCTACTTCAGCTAGGTCGGTTTTAAAAGCCCCGTATCCTTTGCCTTCATAATCAGCTTCAAGTTGACTAATTTCTTTTCCAGAAAGAATGGAGTAAATCGTAAGCAAGTTGCTAACCGCTTTTTTTGTTGTCCTCATCATAACGAATCAGATTGTCTGAATCGGTTACGGCGCTTTTAATTTTTTTCGTAATCGTTTTTTCATCATCCAGCATTGAAATGAATGCTTTTTGATTTTCATCAGATTTGCTCATTTTCTTTTCTGGTTGCTGTAAGGACATAATCCGTTTCCCGAGTACGACCGTTTCAGGGACCGTAAAGATTTCTGCATATTGGCGATTAAATCGCTCAGCAAGTGTTCTTGTAAGCTCTAAATGTTGTCTCTGGTCATCACCAACAGGCACAACATCAGTGTTATATAAAAGAATATCTGCTGCCATTAGTGGCGGGTACGTAAGCAGTGCAGCTGACACGCCATTTTTTCCTTCTGATTTATCTTTGAACTGCGTCATACGCTCTAATTCTCCGATATAAGCAATGCATTGCATCATCCATCCGAGTTGAGCGTGAGCCGGAACTTCTGATTGGTTAAAGATAATTGATTTGTTAGGATCTATTCCTGCTGCTAAGTATAGACTTGCAAGCTTTCGCTTATTGTCTTTTAGCGTTTCGGGGTTTTGCGGAACGGTTACCGCATGTTGGTCGACAATACAAAACAATGACTCATAGTCATGTTGGAGATCGACGAAATGTTTTAACGCCCCTAAATAATTGCCGAGTGTAATGACACCACTCGGTTGAATGCCAGAGAATACTCGCTTCATTTTTTTCATCCTTTCACAATGGCCATACATGGATCTGTGGTGAATCGTATAACCTAAAAACGGTGGTTGTTATTGTTCGTTATCTTTTAATGTACGTTCTTGCTTTCTGTTACGCCATCGTTCATAGACGAACGTTGGAATCAGTATGAGTAAAAAGGCAATTGCAATTGCTCTAAACGAGTATCCTGTCGTGTAATCCAAAATGACGAATACAAGTAGACAGACTGCAAGAACCATCGTTACGATCCTCACGTCAATGACCACTCCCTTAAACACTGATTATAGCAGAAACGAAGGAAGGGTTGCTATGGAATTCATGAAAAGCGTTGTCTATCTCTGCTTCATTGGTCTTATGCTTTGCTTTCCGCTGCATGCAGCTGCAAATGGACCGACGAACTTTACTTTAACAAGTACAGACGGTGAGCAAGTCGAACTGAGTGATTTTGATGGAAAGCGAAAGTTGGCTGTCTTTTTTTACAACGTGGTGTGAAGTATGCCAAGAAGAAATTGCAGAACTTGCGTTAACGTATGAAGAATTAGTTGATAAAAATGTACAAGTATTGGCCATTAATATGACTCATGAAGAACGAAGCAAAGAAGAAGTGAAAGTAATTGGTGATCAGTTGCCTTATCCAGTGCTCTACGACGAAGGGGGTTCTGTAAGTAAACAATACGGTGTGTTTGGTGTACCGCTAACCGTGTTACTTGATGAAAAAAATGAAGAATCGGCCCGTTTTTTTGGACCGATTCAAAAAGAGAAGCTGCATTCGTTTCTTACCGAAGCAGATAGAGCAGCACCATAGAGGAAGCGTAAAACAAGAGCATTAACAAGGGAAGCGCAATAGTCAGTCGTTTCGTTTGTGCTCTAAAAATGGCAATGGTGACGACGAGGCTGCTTAAAAGTAAGAATCCCCCGGTGTATATGTTCGTTGGTGAAGCGGCAAGTAAAATTGAGCAGGGTAAAGAAAGTCACAAAGAACTAAGATGAGTAAGTTAAATAAATTGCTACCGAGAATAGACGCTGCTGCAAGGTTATGGTTGTTCAGTTTAAGCGCAACATAAACAGTTACAACTTCAGGCAGAGATGTACTCGTAGCAATTAAAAAGCTTCCGACAAAACTCGAACCTAATCCGGTTAAGATCGCGATTTGGTCACCACTAAACGTTAAGACGGTTCCAGAGATTAAGATGATAATTGCAGCAATAATAAAACCGGTAATCGCATGCTTTAACGTGTATTTCTCCTCTGTCTCTTCTTCGTCACCAGCATCACTGCTCTGCTCATCAGCACCGCGTAAAAGCCAGATGCTTAGCCCGTAAAGAACGAGTAGAACAACCGATTCAATCCCGATGTTTACAACAGGAACTTCAATCGTATAAAAGAGGGCAACAACGACAAATGTTGTCATTAATACACCTAAGATTGCGGTGTGTCGTTGTTCCTTGTGCACTGAAGTTAGGATCGCGCGATGTCGATAAACAATTAGAAATACAGCAAGAATTGATAAGTTAAATAAGTTACTGCCGAGTACGTTTCCAACGGCCATGTCAGGGTTTTCTAGAAATACCGCGGTAACACTTGTCGTTACTTCCGGCAAAGAAGTCGCACCAGCAAGAAGGAACGTTCCGACAAACAGGGAACCGACTGAAGAAAGACGGGTGATTGCATCGGCATACGTACTAATCTTGATTGCAGCAAGAACAGTTACGATAACAGCTAAAATAAAGAGAAAGTAAACCATTTATCGACATCCTTTATATGTATTTCCAAGGATAGTATACCCAAAATTCACCGTTTCACACAGAAACCTGTCATGAACACGTTTGTTTTGATACGTTTAAAGGGAAACAAATAATTACCAGCCATAGACGTTGGAACATTTGAACATAGTAAAAGGAGACGATTATTCATGGCAACTTATGCAGTGTTTTTACCATTAAAAGACGAAGAGAAATCGAAAGAACACCGACCAGCACACCTAGATTACTTGGAACGGTTACACGAAACAGGGCATGTACTTGCTAGAGGTCCTTTCGTTGACGGTTCTGGAGGTCTTGTTATTTACGAATCCCCATCTTATGACGCTGTGGAGAAATTGGTGAATGAAGATCCATACGTTGTACACGGTGCAAGAGATTATGTGATTCATGAGTGGGCGCTCGTCGGACATCTTCGAACTACTTAGTAGCGAAAGGAAGTTTTGAGGGTGCGTCATGTTGTGTTGTTAACTACAATAGGACTTTTATTATTCTTTTATTCTCCTCTGACGATTGAAGCCCATCAATCGATTTTAGGAAAAGAAATTCATCAATTAGAGAAGCATTCAATGTTGAACGTTGAACGCTTCTCTAATGATGATGCAGTCCGCGGCATTTACGTATCAAGCCATTCTGCAGGTAGTAGCAGGTTCCATTCATTATTATCTCTTGTAGATGAAAGTGATTTGAATGCAATGGTGATTGATATTAAGGATGACTACGGGAACGTAACGTACGACCCTGGGCATTCGACTACATATAAAGACATTGCCACGAACTACATTCAAGATTTGGATGCAGTGATGAAAGAACTTAACGATCATAACGTGTATCCGATTGCACGAATTGTCGTTTTTAAAGATTCACTTCTTGCGAACAAAAAGCCAGAACTTTCGTTTCTAAATGAAAGCGGTGACGTTTGGCTTAACGGAAGAGGAGAAGCGTTTGTAAACCCTTTTCTCGAGGAAGTGTGGCACCACAACATCATGATTGCAAAAGAAGCGGCTAAGGCAGGGTTTAAAGAGATTCAATTTGATTATGTTCGTTTCCCTGAAGGTTTTGAGACGAGAGATCGCGAGCTTGAGTATTCAATTGGCAATTATGATCGCTTTGATCGTGTCCAGGCAGTCACAGACTTCGTATCGTTTGCAAAAGAAGAATTAGAGACGTTTGATGTTGATGTTTCTGTGGATTTATTTGGTTATGCAACGGTTGAGCAAGAATCGGCTGGGATTGGACAGAACTTCTCCCGAATTGCAGAATCAGTGGACGTGATTTCCTCAATGATTTATCCGAGTCATTGGAGTGGCAATTTCGGTATTGAAGCACCGGACACGATGCCGTATGAGCTAATTAGTGCGTATGCAAAGGTTGAAAATCAGCGGATAAGCGAATTATCATCACCACCGATTACACGCCCGTGGATTCAAGATTTTACTGCTTCATGGCTCGGCGAAGGCAAGTACATTCCGTACGGACCCAAAGAAGTTGAAGCTCAAATTCAAGCGCTTCACGATCACGGGATTGATGAATATCTCATTTGGAATGCTGGAAATACTTACTCAGAAGGGACAAATTACGCGCCGAAACGCACATATTCTACAAAGTAATCTAAGCTTTTGTTTATTTTTTTTAGGAAAAAAAGGTTTAGGGGAAGAGTGCGAAGGGTACAAGTCTTACGTGAAGAGAAAATCAGGTGAATTGCTCACAGAATTGACCTTGCTTAGATTAGAATAATTATTGTATAATGAATGTAATCTCACTTTTTTTAAAGCAAAGCAAGTGTGTACTTACGAGCAATTTGCTTTATGGAATACACGATGAAATGAGAATAGTAATCATTTTAGCATTGAACTTATTTGCAAAAGGGAGAGGGTCCTACTATGGTGACGTTGTTAACTTCGCCGAGCTGTACTTCTTGTCGAAAAGCGAAAAGTTGGTTAGAAGAACATAACATCCCGTTTCAAGAGCGCAACATTTTTTTCAGAACCTCTTTCAGTTGCTGAGGTGAAAGATATTGTTCGCATGACTGAAGATGGAACCGATGAGATTGTCTCAAAGCGCTCGAAGATTTTTCAAGAGCTTAATGTTGATGTGGACACGTTACCACTCCAGCAACTCTTTGAGTTAATTAGTGAACACCCTGGTTTGCTAAGAAGACCGATCATTTTTGATGAGAAGCGTCTTCAAGTCGGATACAACGAAGCGGAGATTCGCCGTTTCTTACCACGCCAAATTCGCACGTATTTCTTGCAAGAAGCGCAGAAGCTCGTTAATTGACAAAGTAAAACTTCTATCACCTTGCGGGTAGAAGTTTTTTTCTTTAAATGAGCAAATTACTTCATAAATGTATGCACTCTGATATACACTAATAAAACACCTTTTAAGATCACATTTCATGACAGATGTGGCTCTTGAAATTCCATTTGATAAATGGTATAAATGAACAACCTTAGGAATAGCATTCTTTTCATGAAATGGTACAGTTATCCTTAACAAAGCCGGAGAGTTCGTATAGAATATAATGTAGAGACCACGAACACATCTCCATGAAGAATGTGAGCATCCACTTTAACCCGAGGAGGGAGAAATCGTGGAAATAGAAAGAATTAATGATACAACCATTAAATTTTATATTACCTATGCTGATATTGAGGATAGAGGTTTTGACAGCGAAGAGATCTGGTACAATCGTGAGCGTGGAGAAGAGTTTTTCTTTGAGATGATTAATGAAGCGCATGATCACGAGAATTTCGAGATTGAAGGCCCTCTATGGATTCAAGTTCAGGCATTTGATAAAGGACTGGAGATTGTCGTTACACGTGGCCAGATGAATGATGGCAATGTGAAGCTTGAAATCCCTGTTTCTAAAGACCGAGATGATGATATGGATGAAAGCATTGTAGATATGCTTGATGAGCAGTTACGTAGTCGTAAGAAGGAAAGAGAAGCGGCAACTGTTGAAGATCCGTTAAGTATCGTCATTGCGTTTGCTGATTTTGAAGATTTGATTCGATTGAGTCAGTCCGTCACATTGAACCAAGTTAAAAATGAAGTTTACTCAATGGAGAACACGTATTACTTGCATATTGAATTTGATGATTTCTACGATGAAGATGAGCAAGACAATATTTTAAGTCGCGTGTTAGAGTTTGGAAATGAATCAGACGTATCGATTTATCGTATTAAAGAATACGGCAATACAATTGTTAGTGAAAATGGATTGCATGTCATATCCACGCACTTCTCATAAAAAAAGTGAATCCAACTGGATTTGCTTTTTTTGCAGGATTTTTTTATTCCTATGACGAATTACCTATTAGTTAAAGGGGTTATGAGAGGAAGTGGACAATGTTCACAGCGATTAATA
The DNA here is from genome assembly GCF_000698185.1 of Geomicrobium sp. JCM 19055. Taxonomy (NCBI): domain Bacteria; kingdom Bacillati; phylum Bacillota; class Bacilli; order Caryophanales; genus Geomicrobium; species Geomicrobium sp. JCM 19055. The sequence goes on along the minus strand of NZ_BAXL01000022.1, from coordinate 30,639 downwards.
GTCATGGTGAAACGATTTGTCTTTTGCATTTACAAAAGGATTCAACAAAAATGCGAGCGACTACATGGCATTGCCCCCAATGTCATGAAGAAGTGATCTACAAAAATGGACTTGCTAAGCGACCTCATTTTGCGCATACAAGCCAATCGATTTGTTCGAAGAAAGAAGAAGAGACAGAAAAGCATTTGCAAGGTAAACAACAATTGTATGAGTGGTTGCGTCCTTTTGCCGATGATCTAGAAATTGAGAAGTGGTTGCCCGATGTCAATCAACGACCGGATGTCTGGTGCGTTATAAATGGGACGGTATATGTGTTTGAAGTACAATGCTCAGCAATTGAAAGAAAAGAAATTAAACGACGCTCGTCTAACTACTTTAACCATGGAATTCAAGTCATTTGGGTTTTGCCAGAGCGGTATTTGCATCGGTCATCAAGTTCTGTGTATTTGCAAGAGTGGCAACTTGAGACGTGTAGTGTTTTCCCGCATTCTTATCCTCGTTTGTTGTTCATCGGAAAGCAGTTGCAAATGGTAACACTTGTGAGTTATCTTTCTCCTCGGAAATCCTCTGCATTTACAGAATCACTGCCTTACACATATTCCAGTTTCAAAAAGATCATTCAACCATCCTCCGTTAATTTAGAGCAATTATCTGGTCAACTGATCTATAAAAATGAGTGCCGTTATGGGAAGAGGCAACTGGCAAAAGGGTTGTCGTTACTCGTGCAGGAGGAGCTATTGGCTGCCCGGTGTCCAATCCACTTACATCCTTCAGAAGTTGGATGGTACGTTCCGGCACAAGTTTATATTAATGAACCCCCGTTAATTTGGCAATTGTACGTCTATTTAAACTTGCAAAAGCATCAAGATCAAGGTTTAGAGGAATGGATTGAAGGGGAAAGATCAGAAATAGCAAAACAATTGCAAATTACCGAACGCCAGGCGGAACTCGCAATGGTTCAATATTTTTATTTGTATAAACGAATGACCACCTTGGCGAATCGAGGAGTGACTCACCCATTCCCAAAGTCAGCTGATGAAGGTCATCGTTACGATCAAACGTGCTTTTTATATTCGAACTGCTCCATTACGAGAGCAGAGCTCGGTTAATTTAAGAAAAGCCTTTAAATCGTTTACGTTCATTGAACAAATGAACGGTAAACAAAATAGATATGAATAGCAATGGAACAGCAACCCATAAGGGAATAAACCGAAGTACAGACATTAGAAAGAGAACGTAGCTAACTACGATTGTTGTAATTCCTAAAACGAATGGTTTCATCATGCTACCTCCAATCTAAGTACAGTATATGTACGTAGTAACGGTAAACATGCTAAAAAAAACGGAAGAGTCATCACTCTTCCGTTCGACAATTGTATTTCCAAAATTCACCGTGCTTTACAGGAACACATTCAACTTTTTGTTGAAGTTGTAGTCGTTTCATGGCTGATTTGGTTTCTTTTGTCGTCAAATCAAACACTTCCGCAATTTCTGCGGTTGCAACGAGTGAATAATGCCTGACAAACGACAATAAATCATGTTTCATCTCGGGCACTGGTGTTTTCCCTAATACCTCAGTGAGAATATCTTCATACACATCATAAGAATGTAGCCCCGAGATCATCACACCTGCATCTTCAATACAATCATTAAAGAAAATCATAGAAGGTACTTCACTGACTCCCATTTCATTCTTCGTGCGAAGATCACTTTCTAATGCTTGTTTAGCTAAGTCAGAATGAAAGTCTTTTTGAAATTCAATCTCATCTAGACCCGCTTCTTGTGCACACTTGAGTAAGACATGGTCGTCTGTCACATCTTGCTTGTTTAGAAATAACGCTTCTCGCACGCGTCTTAAAAAGCGCAGTCCACATTGTCTGCCTTGCATCTCTGCTGCTTTTATAGCAATCGACGGTGTTTCAGGAACAGAAATCGGATTCTCGTACCAGAAATCTCCGTCACAACACATCCCTGTTTGCGTACTCGTAATGTCCCATAGATCTGAAAGTGTACGTTGGTTTTGCTCATGAATTCGTGCACTTGCGTTTTCGGGCATGACTACATACCGTACTTTAATATATTGATTATATTCATTGAGTAATTTCTTTAGTTTCGGCTCAATGCCCCAACAGAGTGGGCAAAGAGGATCAGTAAATACATAAATTTCTACACGATGATCGTTGATGAGGTGCTCTCGTTGTTCGCCATCAGCCTCACCGCAAGTCCCTGTATAATAATTGCACTGTTCTTTTGTCATTACCAAGGTACATCCCCCTTTCAAGATCTAATGTTGATTTACCATGTGTGAAGCTGTAAGTGTTAATCGATGAAACCATTCTTCTGAAGCTTCTTGTGGTAGGTCATGATCCTCGATGGCAAGCTTCATACATACGAGCCATGCTTCTGCGCGCCTCGGTGTAATTTCAAATGGTAAATGTCTTGCCCGAAGTCTCGGATGCCCATGTTCTGCAGTATATAAGGGTTGTCCCCCTGTGAATTGTGTCATAAATTGAACTTGTTTCCGCTTCGTTTCGGTTAATTCTTCTGGAAACAATGGACTAAGATCAGGATGCTCAGAGACGTAATCATAAAAGGTCCCAATCACTCGCTCAAGAGCTTCTGTTCCGCCAAGACGTTCAAATAATGACGTTGGTTGAATGGATGTCATAACTTGTTAGCTCCCTTATAACGAACTATTATCATTGTAGCAACGAGTGAAGATCTCGGCAAATAGTACGAACTGGACAAAAAGAAGCATGAACTGTCGGTCGTTCATAATGACAGTTCATGCTTCTTAATTAATAAGTTAGGCAAGTCCATTATATGTGTTTAGTACTTTAGGAACATACCGCTCTGTTTCCCTAAATGGAGGAACACCATTGTAACGATCAACATTACCAGGCCCAGCATTGTAAGCAGCCAAAGCGAGTGTTACATCCCCATTGTAGCGATTCAACATGTCGCGTATGTATCGAGTACCACCATCAATATTCGCTCTTGGATCATAAGGATTGTCGACATTTAATGATCGTGCAGTACCAGGCATGAGTTGCATTAACCCTTGCGCACCTGCATGACTAGTAGCGTTAGGGTTAAACGATGATTCGTTTTCAATAATTGCATAAATTAGTCGTTCATCTACACCATATTTAGCAGCACTTTCTTGGATGTAAGTATTGAAAGGCGTTGTCGGTAATGAGCTAGGCATCCCATCTGTTACATTACCATGTAGAAGCGTTGGGAATGTAGGTGGGCTCATGTTTTGGTCATCTGTAGCTATTCCGCTGTGAATCGATTGCGTTTGTAACGATTGCAAAATGGACGCAAAAGATAACGTTGCCGTTTGCTCTTTTACAATACTCGGTGCCTTTAGTGAAGATGTCGTGGGAAGGTGTGACAAAGGATGGATAGCTTTCAATACAACCCGCTCCTTATTCTGTAGTATACTTTGACTATAGCAAATGTTTTATCGTTTTTATAGCTTTTCTTTCCGTTTGAAGAAGCGTTTGACTTTCGGATCAGGTTCATCGGTAATTGACAAGTTAAATGATGACTGGATCGTATTCATTACGGAGTCGACATGTTGTTTTGACGTGCCTTCGAATTCTAGTTCATAATCATCTACCCCTAGATAGCGACTCTGATCAAAGAACAACGTCCCGCCTTCATATGGAATGCTCGCACGATTGGTTTCTAAAGACCCTAAATGGATAAGTTGAGTGCTTTCTATAGACCATTGCTCTTTCAGCCAAGTGAGTAACTGAGACTGATCGCTTTGTGGCAATTCATTCGTATGAAGAGTTTCATGCCGCTCCAAAGAGCCACCTTTTTCTTTAACTTTCAAGGTGAGCACATAGCTTCCTAATTTTTCGCGAATGCGTAACACGGCGTTTCGTTCTTTTATTTGAAAGCTTCCTGTGTCAAAATAATGATTGTGCTGTGACTGAAAGTCCTCTTTTTTTAGCTTGAAATGGTTACATAGCTTTGTAAACTCATCAACTGTAAGTAATTGTTTCGCTTCAATTTCAAATTCTTCATGAGTTGTCATGATCATCAACCTCCTGTTGCATTATGTCATAATCTAGGAGTAGTAAGCAAAGGAGATTAGCATTTATGTCCAATATAACCGTAGATCAAATTGCAATTGTCGATCAAAAAGCGATGATCATTCCGAAAGACGATTCGTTTAAAGTATCCTCATTTAAAGATGCTGAGCGAATGTTAGCTGATTCGGATGAATTAGCGTTCGTCTATGTCGTTGAAAACGAAGGATCATTTTATCAAGTTAGGTTGCCAGAGATGTTTTGGCCAATACTCGAAGAAATTTATGAACACCATTATCCCGTTTATCTAGGTAAAGAAGAGTTATTGCTTGACTCTTTTCAAGATGAAATGGAATATTTACTTGATAATATCCCAGATAATAATAACTACGGAAGCGAAATGGCTGACGCTGTGGTGAAACATTTTCTCGAAAGAAAGTGACTAAGGGAGAAGGTGTATGATGGAAAATTGGGAGTTAGACTTACAACCGTATAAACAAGCCGTTGAAGAATTAAAAGTGAAACTAAGAAGTTTACGTGAGCAATACCAACGCTCTTCTAGACATACACCGATTGAGTTTGTCACTGGAAGGGTAAAGCCAATTGGTAGCATTGAAGAAAAAGCGAAACGGAAAAACATACCTTTACGTGAATTAGAGCAGCGGATGCAAGATATTGCTGGGATCCGTATCGTTTGCCAATTTGTAACAGATATCGATACGATTGTAGACATGATTCGAAGTCGTAAAGACATTACGATCATTAACGAGCGTGACTATATAAAGGAAAAGAAATCGAGTGGGTATCGTTCATTCCATATGGTGATTGATTATCCAGTTCATACGATTAAAGGAACGAAGCATATTCTCGTTGAAATTCAGGTGCGAACGATGGCAATGAATTTCTGGGCGACGATTGAGCATTCTTTGAACTATAAATATCGTGGTGAAATTCCAGACGATATTAAAGAGCGATTGTATCGTGCTTCTGAAGCTGCTTATAATTTGGATGAAGAAATGTCAAAAATACAAGGTGAAGTGCGAGAGGCACAGTCGATCATTGCACTAAGGCAAGGTGAACATCGAACATCATTTAAGAACGGATGATAAGGAGGGAACTCGTGAACATGAAATACGACGTCACATCTCGTGGCGATGACACGTCTAATGAGATTGCTGAGTTAATTCGTAAAGGCTTAAATGAGCATCAGTTACAACAAGATGAACAAGAACCCGAGATTGTTATATCAGTTGGGGGAGATGGAACGTTACTTGAAGCTTTTCATAAGCATAAGCATCGGCTTCAACATACCTGTTTTGTTGGTGTACATACAGGACATTTAGGTTTTTACGCAGATTGGATCCCGGATGAAGCAGAAAAATTGGTTATCCATATTGCAAAGACCCCTTTCCAAGTTGTGGAGTACCCGTTACTTGAAGTTACGGTTCGTTATCATCGTGCAGGATCATCAGATCGCCATTTGGCGCTTAATGAATGCACAGTTAAAACGACAGAAGGATCACTCGTTTGTAACGTTGAGATTAAAGGAGAAGTGTTTGAGACATTCCGTGGAGACGGACTGTGCATTTCTACACCTTCTGGGAGTACGGCGTACAACAAAGCATTAGGAGGAGCGATTTTACATCCATCACTCGCTTCAATGCAAATTGCTGAAATGGCATCGATTAACAATCGTGTCTACCGAACAATCGGTTCACCACTCGTGCTACCAGAACATCATACGTGCTTGTTAAAACCTTTAAATGATGTGAGTATGCAAATGACGATTGATCATTATTCGCTCGTAAACAAGGATATTGAATCCATTCAGTGCCGCGTTTCTGATGAATACGTACGCTTTGCACGTTTTCGTCCGTTTCCATTTTGGAAGCGAGTAAAAGAGTCATTTATTGGTGAGTAGATTACTACATTGGGAATGGGAAGTACGTTCACAGCATCATCTACTAAAGCACTTTCTGCAAGACGAAAAAAAAGATGTCACGTCGAACGCTTACACTCATTAAACGCTTTGGGGAACTTCGTGTAAATGGCATAAAAACAAATGTTAACACAGTGATAACGAATGGGGATCTCGTCACTGTTGGCATGCCATTAACGGATCACCCTGAACATTTTAGTGAAAACAACCGAGACATTGACATTCTATTTGAAGATAAACACCTCATTGTCGTAAACAAGCAACCGGGGATGAGTACGTTACCAACCCAAGGTGTACGCGGACGTTCATTAGCAGAAGCCATCATGCACTATGCGCGTATAAGCGACCAACATTTTGGAGTGCATCCAGTAAATCGACTCGATCGCTTTACGAGTGGCGTAGTAGTGTTTGCAAAACACCGGTACGCACATGACTTTTTAACAAAGTCTTTCCATGATAAACGTTACGTCGCAGTTGTTGATGGACAGTTTCCAGATGAAGAGAAGAAGATCTCATTACCAATCGGTCGCCATCGTTCATCAATTGTGGAACGTCAAGTGACGGTAACAGGCAAACCGGCAAAAACAATAGTTAAACGTATTGAAGAACATAAACGGTACACAGTATTATCAGTGAAATTGTTTACGGGCCGTACACACCAAATACGTGTCCATCTAAGTGCTATTGGCTACCCAATTTTAGGCGATACATTGTATGGTTCATCATCGAATCAGCTCAATCGGCAAGCCTTGCATGCAGCCAATTATGTAACGGTTCACCCGATTACTCAAAAGCAAATACAATTTCATGCACCTACTCCAAAAGACATCGTTCAACTTCTAAATACCAACTTATAAAAACAACCAGACGCCTTAGCGTCTGGTTGTTTTTAATCAGTTTCAGCGTTTTCGAAAGTAAAGCGGTAAATCTCATTGCCTTCATCGTCTTCAACGTAAGCTTCAATTCCAGTTAGTACGTGTTCTTCTTCAATAGGTTCTGAAAGAGGGAATGAAGCATTTACGACATAACTCCCTTCAGCGCTAATGGAAAATTCCTCGCCGTCTGCAGCGATTGCATCGTAATCAATAACGTCTTGAAGATCTTCGTCTACAACATCAAAGTGTAAATAAATATCCTCAGTTGGCGTATCTTCCTCATTGATCATGCGAGCATGGATTGTCATAGAAGGTGGATCAGTCGTCAAATAAAGAGCGGACTCTTCAGGGTCATGTTGAACAATTCCATCAGTTTGCTTGGGGGTAGCACCACAAGCAGTAAGAAGACTGAGTGTTAGTGCCAACGGTAAAATTCGTTTTGTTTTTTTGCATAATCTATTCCTCACTTATAGTCATCGATTGTTTCTTCGTGTTCATAAGAATTAAATTTGTCTTCTTGTAATGGCTGGTTGGATTTAACCATTGAAAATGTTAATTCAGGGTAATGAAAAGCGGTTAACTTGCCACCAAATACACAACCAGTATCAATATTAATGGTAGCGTTAACGACTCTTGGCGAAATGACGGGAGTGTGTCCGTATATTACCCAAGGCATAGTTCGCTTTTCATTTAACGCCCAATCGCGACGTATTGGCGGCTGTCCTTTTTTTCGTTGATTGATGATCAACGTCACCATAAAGCACAAATGATTGTATCTGGCGTCCATTCTTACCGATGTCTTGTCGTTTAATGCCTGCATGGCTACAAACAACGTTTCCATGATCTAAAACTAAGTATAACGAAGACTGCTCATACAGTTGCATAAATTTCCTCTTGATGAGTTGATGTTCGTCTTGAGAGAGGGCATGTAGCTCCGCAACAGTCGTTTCGAGTCCATGATTAATGACGACTCGATTGCCTTTAAAGTAGCGGTACAATTTGTTGCAATGGTTCCCAGGAACATAAAGGGCTGTTTTACGCTCATATACGAGCCAGTGAACGAGATTAATCATTTGTAATGAGTCGGGACCACGGTCTGTAATATCTCCGATAAATACGAGCGTACGGTTTTCTGGATGAATTCCATTTTTGTAACCACAAGTTCGTATTAATTGTAAACATTCATCATAACAACCGTGTGTGTCACCAATGATGTCATAGAACTGTTCAGACATAATACGATTCACCTCTGATTAAAAATGATAGCAGTTTCAAATGGAGAATTCTAGTGAACGTATCGTGATTTTTCATTTCGACTATGTTATAATTATGACCAGGTACTAGAACGTGCATACAACCGGAAGGGGAAATGAATGATGGCTTTATCATTAGAAGGACGTACATACGTCATTATGGGAGTTGCCAATAAAAGAAGTATCGCTTGGGGAATTACTCGCAGTTTAGCAAATGCAGGGGCAACACTTGTGTTTACGTACGCTGGTGAGCGGTTAGAGAAAAATGTGAGAGAGCTTGCGAGTTCAATTGGACAAACAGATTTTATTTACCCTTGTGACATTACGAGTGATGAAGAAATCGATGCAACGTTTAAACAAATTAAAGAAGACGCAGGCGTCATTCATGGACTGGCTCATTGTATTGCATTTGCAAAATCCGAAGATCTAGACGGTTTTTTTGTTGAAACGTCAAGAGAAGGGTTTAAGCTTGCGCATGACATTAGTGCATATTCATTAACAGCAGTTGCTCATGCAATTGATCGCCACGAATTAATGGCTGAAGGCGGTTCAATTGTAACATTGACTTACCTAGGTGGAGAGCGTGTTGTGAAGAATTATAACGTTATGGGTGTCGCAAAAGCCGCACTAGATGCTAGCATGAAATATTTAGCGAACGACTTAGGAGCTAAAGGCATTCGTGTAAATGCGATTTCGGCAGGGCCGATTCGTACACTTTCTGCTAAAGGAATTGCAGGATTTAATAGTGTACTAAAAGAAATTGAAGATAAAGCACCTTTACACAGAACTGTAACGACAGAAGAAGTTGGTGACACGGCACTGTTCTTAATGAGTGATCTATCTAAGGCAATTACTGGTGAGACAATCCACGTCGACGCAGGATACCATATCATCGGTATGGGATAATTGCTTGTAGTTTTGGCTATGCTTCTTAGTAAACGTATAGAGAAGCAAAGTGAGTGATGGGTATGTATTCAGCAGTTTCAGAACGTTTTCTTCGTCTCGTCCTTGAAGAGGATTATCGTCCTTTAACCGATATGGAACGAGCAGAACTTAATGAAAGTAAAACGTATTTACAAAACTATTATTGGGAAAAAGAGAAGCTACAAGCGATGAGTTACTTGGCTTATGCAACCGAAGACGATGCATGGCAACAAACGATCCATGAACAAGTCGATCGCTTAAATGGTCAATAAAAAAAGCATGCGCTATACTGCGCATGCTTTTTAATGATGAAATTAGTAACTAGAGCCACCAGCTTCTTCAGAGATTGTTACATCAGATAAGTCGAATTGACCGTTTGGTACTTGGATAAAGCCTTCAACTGAATCAGCAACTCCGATACGGAAGTCATCGAAAACCGTATAAACATTGGTGCTTCTTCAATTAGAATTTCTTGAACTTGGCTATAGAGGTCTTCACGCTCTGCATCATCAGTAGATTGACGAGCTTGATCTAATAACTCATCAACTTCTTCATTTGTATAGAAAGAACGGTTACCTGGGTCACCATGTTGACTAGAGTGGAAAAGCGAGTACATACCATAGTCAGCATCACCAGTTACAGTAACCCAACCTAGGATAAACATTTGAGAATTACCTGCTCCAGTTTGATCGAGGTAAGCTCCCCACTCAACATTTTCAAGAGTTGCATTAATACCGATTTCACTTAATTGATCTTGCACAATTTCAGCAGTTTGTTGACGAATAGGGTTATCAGAGTTCATTGAGAAAGTGATATCAAGTCCATCCTCATAACCTGCTTCTTCAAGAAGTTCACGTGCACGATCTGGATCGTAACCGATATCGTCAAGTCCATCGTCAAATCCAAATGTTAAATCGTTAATAGGACCTTTTGCAGCTGTACCATAACCTTCATAAATCCCTTCAACGAGTGTATCGTTATCAACAGCTAAAGATACGGCTTGACGAACACGAACATCATCAAAAGGTTCTGCTTCAGTATTGAAACCAATGTAAGTCAAGCTTAAGCTTGGTACTGCAACGAGCTAGCGCCGTCAATGGCTTCAACTTGATCAGCAAGTGCTGGCTGAATTAAGTCAGCGACGTGAACTTCACCAGTTTGTAAGTTACCGATACGAGTAGCATCTTCACCAATTACTTGGAAGTAGACACTATCGATGTTAGCAGGCTCTCCCCAATAGTTGTCGTTACGAAGCATACGAAGGTCTGCGCCTTCATTCCACTCATCAAATACGAATTGACCAGTTCCAGCTTCACCTTCACCGATGTCTAAGTTAATTTCACCAGCGTAATCTGCTTCAATTGCTGTTTCACTAATAATTCCACCAGCGTTATGAGCAAGGTGAGAAAGAAGTGGAGCAAATGGATATTCAGTTGTCATTTGTACAGTATATTCGTCAAGAGCTTCCACGCTATCAATCATGTCAAATAAGAAACTAGACGGTGCTGCAATTTCTGGATCGAGCATTCTGTCAAATGTAGCGACAACATCGTCGGCTGTTAACTCTTCACCATTATGAAATTCAACGCCTTCTTGAAGTGAAAATTCAAATGTACTTTCGTCGATTTGTTCATAACTTTCTGCAAGTCCTGGTTCTAGCTCATATGTTTCAGGGTCGAACGTCATTAATGTTTCATAAATAAGAGAACGGTATTTAGCAGATGGATTATCATTTTGACCATGAGGGTCTAATGAAACCCCATCAGCAGAAAGTGCGATCACTAACTCACCGCCGTCACCAGCTGCAGCCTCACCATCACCCTCGTCGTCACCATCTTCAGTCTCTTCTGTCTCTTCTGCTGCGCCGTCAGTACCTTCAGTTTCTTCAGTCTCTTCTGGATCGGACGAACATGCAGCAAGTGCCAATGTAGCGGCTAATGATAGCGTTACGACACTTGACTTTTTAAACTTTCGCAATTTTATATCCCCCTTTTAATGTAAAACAAGTTTAGAAATACTATAAACTACGAATTAAAAACTTTCAATACTCTTTTTTTGCGAAAAAAAATATTAAAACAATACATTTATTTACGATTTACAACAATTTATTCCTGTTGTAAGCTTTGTATTATTGATTTTCGTTAAGTATAGTAAAAGGGGGCAACATGAAAGGTATTAGTTTCCAATAGTTTTCTTGAGGAAATGAGTGTACATTAAACGAATATCAATCACATTAAAAGAGAGAACGCATCGTAAACGGAGGAATATGACAGAAAAATTAACAGATTATATTGTATTCAGAGTGAACATTGATATAATTAAACGAACCATGTAAAATCATGTCGATGTTTCATTGTGCATGTAGCGCTTGTCGCTAAAGAATCATAATAAGAAGGGGTTGAGCAGCACATGGGTCAACCGTTAACCAAAGCCCGGGTAAAGCAGAAATTGGAGCTCCGGAGTCTCGGTTTAAAGGATTAATTAAGCAACTTATTCGTAACAAATCATCTTTATTTGGCGGGATCATTCTCATTTTCTTCTTATTGATCGCGCTATCAACGGTGCTTTCCCAATGGATTCCAGGTTGGAACTTCTCTTTAATGACGCATAGTCCAACCTCAACAGACGTCTTAAATCGTTTTGCACCACCGTCTGCAGATCATTGGTTTGGTACTGACCAAAACGGACGAGACATTTACAGTCGAATTATTTTTGGTACACATCTTACGATTTGGATTGGAACTTCTGCAGTACTTATAGGTGCCGTTTTCGGAATATTTTTCGGTCTTTTAGCAGGCTACTATGGAAAGATTTGGGACACAATTATTATGCGTGCAGCAGATATCCTACTTGCGTTCCCAGGAATTCTTTTAGCACTTGCAATCGTTAGTGCTTTAGGTGCAAGTATGAACAACGTAATTATTGCACTTTCCATCTATAATATTCCTGTATTTGCGAGGATTGTTCGTGGTTCCGTACTTGAAGTGAAGAACATTGAGTACGTAGAAGCGATTCGAGCACTCGGTGCAAGAGACGGCAAAATTATTTTCCAACATATCTTACCGAACGTATCTTCACCAATCATTGTACAAGCCTCTTTACAAATTGCGACGACAATTCTAAGTGCCGCAGGTTTATCTTTCCTCGGTGTAGGGGTGCAACCACCGCTTCCTGAGTGGGGTGCAATGTTGAATGATGGAAGATCGTACATGTGGGACAACCCACACTTAACTATATTCCCAGGGATTGCAATTGTGTTACTCGTACTCGCTTTCAACATGTTAGGTGATGGTTTACGAGATGCACTTGATCCGAGATCGAAAAAGTAAGGAGGAATAGACGTGCATATTTTCATTTTACGCCGCTTGTTACAGCTTATACCGGTATTGTTCGGTGTTACCCTCGTTGCCTTTTTGATCATTCAATTAGTACCTGGGGACGTAGCCCAAGTTATGGCAGGGGAAGCTGCTTCTGAAGCTCAATTAGAACAAATGAGAGAAAATTTAGGTTTAAATGATCCACTCGTCGTTCAGTACGGTCGTTTTTTAGGAGATCTCATCATGTTTGACCTTGGAGAATCGGTTCGAACTGGACAACCAGTAATGGATATCATAGCACCGCGCTTTATAATAACTGTTGAACTTGCCCTTTGGGGTATGGTCGTAGCTGTTTCTGTAGGTCTGTTCTTCGGAATCCTTTCAGCGACGTACCGTAATACGATTCGAGATTATGGAACAATGACGTTGGCCGTTGTAGGTCTGTCAATGCCGAACTTCTGGCTAGGTCTTCTTTTGATCTACTGGTTCTCGATACAACTCGGAGTTTTACCGACCTCTGGTTGGGGGACGTGGCAGCAAGTCATCATGCCAGCCATAACGATGGGTACAGCAGGTGCCGCAGTTATTGCAAGAATGACACGTTCGAGCATGTTAGAAGTCATTGATCAAGATTATGTACGTACAGCTCGTGCTAAAGGTGTAAGTGAGCGCTTTGTCGTCTATAAGCACGCATTTCGTAATGCATTAATACCTGTTGTGACAGTTATTGGTCTACAATTCGGTTATTTCTTAAGTGGAGCTGTACTTACAGAGAACGTATTTGCGATTAACGGACTAGGGCGACTCGTTGTAGATGCCATTAGTCAACGAGATTTTCCAGTTGTACAAGGTGCAGTAATCGTACTTGCAATCACGTTTGTTTTCGTGAACTTCCTCGTCGATATTGCGTACCGAGTATTAAACAAACGAATTGATTTGAACTAATTCATGGTAGAAGCCCACGATCCGATATTGTATAAAGGAGGTCATGGACATGGCTTCAAACGAACAGACACCTGTACTTGAAGTAAAAGGATTACAAACATCATTCTTTACGCCTGATGGAGAAGTTAAGGCCGTTGACGGCGTTGATTTTAGCGTTAATAGTAACGAGACATTAGGAATCGTAGGAGAGTCAGGTTCAGGTAAGAGTATTACGTCACTTTCAGTTATGCGATTAATCCAACATCCTGGTAAAATTGTTGGGGGAACGATTGAACTAAGTGGCGAAGACCTATTAAAGAAATCAAAGCAACAATTTGCAAAGTATCGAGGCAACCGCCTTTCAATGATTTTCCAAGAGCCAATGACATCGTTAAACCCAGTGTTTACAGTCGGTTCTCAAATTGCTGAAGCGGTTCGTATTCATAAGAAACTCGACAAAAAAAGCAGCATGGCAAGAAGCAGTTAACATGCTGAAACTTGTCGGAATTCCAGCACCAGAGGACCGTGCTAAGCGTTATCCTCATGAGTTATCTGGAGGGATGCGTCAGCGTGTGATGATCGCGATTGCACTTTCTTGTGACCCTGAACTTCTGATCGCCGATGAACCAACAACAGCACTTGACGTAACCATTCAAGCGCAAATTCTAGAACTGATCAAAGAGCTTCAAGAGAAGTCAGGAATGGCCGTTCTAATGATTACACACGATTTAGGTGTTATTGCTGAAACGGCTGATAAAGTTGTTGTAATGTACGCGGGTGAAGTAGTGGAGCAAGCAGATGTGAAGACATTGTTTAAGCGACCATTACACCCATATACTCAAGGGTTAATGAATGCGATTCCACGTCACGATATTGACCTTGATGAGCTTGAAATGATCCCAGGAACGGTTCCAACGCCGCAGAACATGCCGAGCGGTTGTCGCTTCGCAGAGCGTTGCCCTTATGCTAGAGATCTCTGTGTAGAGAAGCATCCAGAACTTGCAACACCTTCTAAAAATGTGGATGAAGGTATTACGACAGGTCAAACACGTTGCTGGATTTATACGGATGAATGGGATGGACCGAACCCGACGAAAGGGGTTGCAACGAATCAATGACAACACCGTTATTTGAAGCAAAGAATTTACAAAAGTATTTTCCAGTAAAAGGCGGAATTCTAAATCGTACGCAAGCCCAAGTTAAAGCGGTCGATGACGTATCCTTCGCTATAAATCCTGGTGAGACACTTAGTATTGTAGGAGAATCTGGTTGTGGTAAATCAACGACAGGTCGAGCAATTTTACGACTTGATGACCCTACTGACGGAGAAATCCTTTTTGAAGGGCAAAACCTTATGGAGCTTAGCAAATCTGATTTACGTCAAAAGCGTAAAGAAATGCAGATTATTTTCCAAGATCCATATGCGTCTTTGAACCCACGACAAAAGGTTAAACAAATTCTCGATGAAGCGATGGCAATTCAAGGTGTTGTTCCTAAAGCAAAGCGCCCTGAGCGTATTCGTGAATTGATGGAAGTTGTTGGTTTAAGGCCAGAACAAGCAGAACGTTACCCATTCCAATTTAGTGGGGGACAACGTCAAAGAATCGGGATTGCCCGAGCTTTGTCTGTAGATCCTAAGCTCATTGTTTGTGATGAAGCTGTATCTGCCTTGACGTGTCAACACAAGCACAAGTATTAAACTTGTTAAAGAAACTACAAAAAGATCTAGATTTAACGTATTTGTTTATCTCTCACGATTTAGGGGTTGTTCGTCACATCTCTGATCGAGTGATCGTTATGTATCTCGGTAAGATCGTCGAAATCGCCGATAAAAGAGATCTCTTTGATAGTCCAAGACATCCATATACTCGTGCATTGTTATCGGCGATTCCTATTCCAGATCCATCGAAAACGAGAGAACGAATCGTCTTACAAGGTGATGTTCCTTCACCAATGAATCCGCCATCTGGCTGTAGGTTCCACACTCGTTGCCCATTTGCAACAGATATTTGTAAGACAGAGGAGCCAGAGCTTCGTTCAACGACGTTCATGAATGAAACTCATAAGGCTGCATGTCATCATATCGAAAAGATTGCGGAAACTGAAAAGACTTCAATCGTATAAGTAAAACAAGTCGCTCTAAGGAGCGACTTGTTTTTGTTTATTTGCATTAGCAGTATGCAGAACCTACGATTACGAGTAAGATGAAAAGCACAACAACAAATGCAAATCCGCCTAAACCGTTTGATCCACATATCCACCGCTGTGACAACATTCTGACATGTAGCATTCCTCCTGGAATCTTGAATTCTTAGAGAACCGCTTGCTCTCCATACTAACCTATGCAAAGCACCTAAAACGGGTGTGTAAGAAATTTGAAATCGGGCGCTTTACCTACTCAGCTTTGAAAGTAATCATAGCTTGTAATTCCATGAATACAATGTGGTAATACGATGGGTAAAGGGAGGAAGGGTATGAGTACGAAAAAAAGACACAATCAAGTTCAACCTCTTCTATATATTGATAATCCGAACCATTCAATGCCAACGGTTGGTGATAATGAACTTGAACTTCTATACAAAAGAACGGTAAAAGAACATTTGGAAGAAGTTGAGGAAAAAGAGCCTGTAAAAGAGCTTTCTCCAACGCATGTGAATGACGAACTAGTGTCGGAACAAAACGATGTAAGTGAAGAAGTTTTACCTGATTCCAATGAAGATGAGGTGCCAAAGAAGCGATCGTTTGATTTGAATCGACACCTTGGACCGAATTGGCAGAAGTCCATTGAATCCCCAAATTCTAAAGCAAATGAAATATTGCGTGATGCGATTGAAGAAAGAGTTAGAAAAACGAACGAGACGAACAAAAAAGAAGAACGAACGAGTGAAGAAAAGACGCATTCACGCAAATCTTCAGAACAGCTCGTCCAGCCTTCACGTAAAAAAGGGTTTGAAAATCGTTCGACAGAAGATAAAGTAAGGTTGCTTTATAAAATGAGAACGTTAAATCCAACCGTTTGTATTTGCCAAACGAAAGAAGAAACATGGGTCGGCAACGTAACTGATATTGAAGAAGATCAATTTACGATGCAGACCCAACAATTACCTTATCAAGTAACGATACGATACGAGGATGTCATTGACTTAACCCTCGACCATTTCTCTAGTGTTTAATACCTTAGATGCCAGGTGCTGGTGGAATTGTCCCGATAGTTATCAACAAGGCCTGGATCTAAACATTGGATTGCGCAGAAGCAGCTTAAATCTACTTCAATGCAGCAGTTCGTGCGTTCTAGTGAAACAACATCTGATAAAGATGTTGGATCTACGCAACAAGATTGTGTAAAGAGAATGTCGCCTGTTGGACGAAGTAGTGATAATGTCGCACAGCAAGACTTTTCACAAATGTTCTCAACTCTGAAGAATACAGTTTCAAAAACATCTGGGAAGTCGGCTGTTAAACCACCAGTTGCCCAAAACAATTCACCTGTTTTACCTTTTAACATGAATGGGATCGTATCATTGAAACGCCCGTTCGGCTTTAAGAGATTAGTAAAACAACTGTTTGCGCAGCTCCCTTTTTTTTCTACGGCATCTTGTGCTTCACTAATCGCAAGCACTGCATCGCACACGCAGTTGCCAGTATCGAAATCTTTGCGACCGCAGCTCACGCTCATCACTCCTTTAGGTTTTCCTTCATGTTCGCTATATCGTATGTACGTTTACCCTAAAGCGTGTGTAGTTTTATTTTCGATTAAAAAAAATCGCTTCGTATCAATGGTTTACGCCGATTAATTTCAGCTGAATTGATCGTGAAATGTGTTTGATTTCTAAAATACGGGTAAATGATTTGTAAGGAGTGATGATGATGGGTTATGTTCCACATGTGCATAATGATGTCGCAATTCAATACGGCTCACGTTTGTCAGGGAAACAATCTAATCACGCGTCTGTCCTTCAAGTAGCAAGAGTAAATCGGTACTCAAGTGAACAACAGCCGTCTTCTTATGTAAAGAACATGGAACAAAGGTGGTTGCACCAACGAAGGCTACAAGCGAACGCAACCGGTAAAGGGAAGCAAATCGATCGTATCATATAAAAATCCGACCCGTTAAGGTCGGATTTTTAGTTTATCGTTTTCTCCATCGTTACGTGCGGAATTCCTGCATCCAAAAATTCTTCTTCAGACGTTACGGTGTAGCCAATACGCTCGTAGAACCCACGAGCTTGGGTTTGGGCATTAAGCTTAACCTTTTCTCCATTATTCATAGCTACATAACTCTCAAGTGCATCCATGACCGCTTTACCAGCACCAGTTCCACGGTGTTGTTCTAAAATACAAATCCGCTCGGCTTTACCAGTCGTTCCAAGCCAGCGTACTCGTCCTGCTCCAACGTATTGTTGATCACTTTCTAGAAGAAAATGAACGCTTTCATCTTCAAATTCATCCCACTCGTCTTCTTCAGACACTTCTTGTTCAATAACAAAAACGTCGTAGCGGATTTGTTGGACTTGTTTCATTTCTTCTTCAGTTGTAGCGATGATTGCTTTCATATTTATTCTCTCCTTACCGTTTTAAAGCCAGTGGAATTCAAGTGCTTCCGGAAGTAATGGCCCCCAAGTGAACCACGTATGGTTGCCTTGATCGATCATTTTGTAGTCATAGGATTGAAGTTTATTTGCGAGCAATTCATGTAGCGATTCATTCATTTCAATAAAGTCTAAGACTCTACCGTCTGTCGCTTTTACTTCACGCTCATCACTTCCAAATTGGTGATACATCTTAAGTGAATGTAGGGAGTTGCTTTCAGTGACCATCGTTTTCAATTGATCATCAACATAGGGAGAGAAGAGAACGGCTCGTTGGAATGTATCAGGGTAAGTTAAGCAAGCCATTAATGCTAAAGATGCTGAAAGTGAATCACCCATTAGTAATCTAGAATCAGGGTCTTGATTTAAGTTGTAGTGATCTTCAAGCATCGGTAAAAGTTCTTCTTTGATAAACCGTAAATAATCGTTCGTCTGTTCTCCATCAGGAGCATACCATTTCCG
The DNA here is from genome assembly GCF_000698185.1 of Geomicrobium sp. JCM 19055. NCBI lineage: Bacteria > Bacillati > Bacillota > Bacilli > Caryophanales > Geomicrobium > Geomicrobium sp. JCM 19055. The sequence goes on along the minus strand of NZ_BAXL01000022.1, from coordinate 12,313 downwards.
TCTCATGGCGACCCGTGGGTATGGAACTCCAACGACAATCGTTTCAGGACCGCTATCTTCTAGAATAAAGTGTTCAACTTTTTGGTCGACTTTTCCGAGTTTAAAGAAGTCTTGTCCATCGCCTGTAATAATTAGGTTATAGCTGAAATTTTCATGATAGTTCGGTGGAATATATACGTGCAAATCAAACTCATGATCAAGCAAATTACTTTGTAAATGAAGGGTTTCAACAGTTCCGTCCAAGTGAAAATCGCTCCTTTTATGACTTCAAATTCTCTCCAAGTATAGCATATTACAGTAAAACTTGGCGTTGTATGTGAATATGTTACATTAATGACAGGGGGAATGATCGTGAGGGATGAAAAAAATTATCGTTACTGGCGATATCATTTCGCATCACGCACGAACGAAGTTACAAGAACGGGGAGTAGAGATTGACGCGATCGCAGAAATTGTATATGCTTTACAACATCCATACGCACCTAATCTTACGATGGCGGAGTGTATTGAAAGCGTTGATGCTGTACTCATAAAAAGAGAGATCCAGCATGCGGTACTCGTTGGCATAGAATTGGACATATTAGCAGAAGAAGGTCGTTTAAGTGAGCCGTTGTTATCGTTAATTACTGGTGACGAAGGTTTATTTGGAGTCGATGAAACGATCGCCCTTGGTTCTGTTTTTGGGTTCGGTAGCATTGCTGTGACATCATTTGGGTATCTTGATAAAGAGAAGACTGGGATTATACGAGAACTGGACCGTTCAACGGATCAGGTGAATACGTTTTAGATGATTTAGTATGTAGCATTGCAGCGAATGCTTCTGCGCGGTTAGCGCATCGACTTCGAGATCGTGATGAAGCAGCAACGACAGTCGTCATAAGAAAGCCTGAAGATGAGGAACTGATCGGTTAGTTAAAGGAGCAATAGGAATGAAGCGTGGACCACATTGGATTTATTTTAAGCAAACATTCCGTTCTAAATTTCAAGCTGGTTGTATAAAAGCAAAGCTTGAAGACAATTGGCAAAATGGGTATGAGGTTGGTCCACTTGTCGAGATCATCCGCCTGAGAAATGATAAATATGTCGTACGTTATACGTATGATGAATAAAGACTCCTTGAGAAGAGGGAGTGTGAAACATGGTATGACTCAGATGAGTCATACCATGTTTCATTTTAAGATAAATGTAGTCTCGTTGAGTAGGTTGAAAAGTTGGATATGGTGCGCTATGGTTAATTGAATAAGGAGTTTGAAAATTCATTACATACTAATGTATTCAGAAACGTAAACAGAACGATCTTGCCGGAGGGGATTAATCGTGAATACACATGTGTCAACAACGCTGAAAAAAACAAATTAAAGATCAAATTGCGTTGAATGAAGAAGAGTATTTGAATCTTTTATTTGAGTTGTTACGGCAACCGAGCATAAGTGCTCAACAAATTGGTGTAGACGAATGCGCACAGATTTTAAAGCGTCAATTGCTAGATTACGACATTGAAGCTACGATTTACGAAACAAAAGGTAGTCCGATTGTATATGGTGAAATCATTAATCCGAAGAACACAAAAACAATTTTGATCTACGGACATTACGATGTGCAACCTCCAGAGCCAATTGAAGCTTGGGAGACACCACCATTTGAACCGTCAATTAGAAATGGAAAGATCTATGCAAGGGGAGTTGGGGATAATAAAGGGCAAATGCTTGCACATGTCTTTGCAATTAAGACGTTGCGAGATCTTCAAGTTGACTTGCCTGTCAATGTCAAATTTTTATTTGATGGGGAAGAAGAAAGCAGTAGCCATAGTCTTCCTGCGTTCATAAAAGAGCACCAAGAGTTACTAGCTGCAGATGTGTTGTACAATGCAGATGGTCCGCTGGATAGTACAGGTCGTCCAATCGTCTATCTAGGCAATCGGGGAATGTTGTATGTCGAGCTTACAGCGATTGGTGCGACACAAGACAATCACTCTGGCAACAAAGGCAATATCGTACCAAACCCTGCATGGAAACTAATCAATGTATTGCAGTCGATGCGAGTAGGAACGGATGGAGACGTTCTAATTGAAGGGTTTTATGATGATGTTCGTCCAGTGACGATCGAAGATATTCGGCATTTGCAAGAGCAGCCATTTGATCTTCAAGAGACAGGGCGAGTTATTGGGTATGAAGCGTTAGATATGAGTGGTGAAGAATATTATGAGAAGTTGACACTTACACCGACATTTAACATTAGTGGTCTATCAAGTGGCTATTCTGGAACTGGGAAAAAGACGGTCATTCCAAGTGAGGCCAAAGTGAAAATTGATATTCGACTTGTTGCTGATCAAGACCCTGACGATATATATAGGAAACTCGTTGCTCATATTCAGCAGGTGGATCCGTCTTTAGACATTGAATGGGTTGGTGCGAGTAAGCCAACGAGAACATCAATGGAACTTGAAAGCGTTAGGCAAATCATTTCCTCCGTACACGATGCTCATGAATTGAAGCCAATCGTTTTACCAGCGATTGGAGCAACGTTTCCCGGTTATCTTTTTCAAGAGTTACTCAAAACGCCATCACTGTTAATTCCATACGCGAATGCAGATGAAGATAACCACGCACCAAATGAAAATATGGATGTGGAGTTGTTTTTCAAAGGGATTGAAACAACGTGTCATGTCATCCTTAATATTGGGAAGTGACAGCCATAAACACCAATAAAAAAACCTAGCATTCGCTTATGCTAGGTTTTTCCTAAGTTCGCTTTACGCGTTTGGTTGAACCATCTTCGCAGGATCTACCCATTCGTTGAACTGCTCTTCAGTAAGGTGACCGCTTTGAAGTGCTGCTTCTTTAAGTGTTAATCCTTCTTGATGAGCATGCTTAGCAATCGCTGCAGCGTTCTCATAACCAATGTGTGGATTTAACGCTGTTACAAGCATCAGTGAGTTCTTCACGTGGTTTGCAATGTTTGCTTCTTCAGCTTCTAATCCTTCGATACAACGATCGTGGAACGAGTGCATGGCATCTGTAAGAAGTTGAACAGACTGTAAGAAGTTATAAATAATAACTGGTTTAAAGACATTTAATTCAAAGTTCCCTTGGCTAGCGGCAAATCCGATTGCAGCATCGTTACCCATCACTTGTGTCGCGACCATCGTAAGTGCTTCACTTTGAGTAGGGTTTACTTTCCCAGGCATAATTGAGCTTCCTGGTTCGTTCGCAGGAATCGTTAACTCGCCGATCCCAGAACGTGGACCGCTTGCTAACCAACGAACGTCGTTGGCGATTTTCATTAGGTCAGCAGCAAGTGCTTTAATTGCACCGTGAGCGTAAGTCGTGTCATCGTGACTCGTTAACGCATGGAATTTGTTCGGTGCAGAACGGAATGGGAATGACGTGTATTCACTAATGAAGCCGGCAGTACGATCACCAAATTCTGGGTGAGCGTTAATTCCTGTTCCTACTGCAGTTCCACCAATAGCCAAGTCGTGCAAGTGGCGAATACTTTCGCTAATCATCGTTTCAGATTTACGAAGCATTTCATACCAACCGCTTACTTCTTGTCCGAGTGTAAGTGGTGTTGCGTCTTGAAGGTGTGTACGACCAATTTTAATGATCGAGTCAAATTGCTCTGATTTTTGTTGTAGCGTTTGTTTAAGCTTTGCCAATGCAGGTAGTAATCTCTGGTTGACATCGCTTACAGCTGCAATGTGCATTGCAGTTGGGAACGTATCATTCGAGCTTTGTGAACGGTTCACATCATCGTTTGGATGAATGGTAATGTCTTTTCCTTGTTCTTGAAGGATTTCTGTTCCTCTTCGCGCAAGAACTTCGTTCATGTTCATGTTTGATTGCGTTCCACTACCTGTTTGCCAAACGACAAGCGGGAAGTGGCTGTCCCATTTACCTGCGAGAACTTCATCTGCAGCTTTTGCAATGGCATCTGCACGTTCGCTATCAAGCTTGCCGAGACTTTCATTTGCTCGTGCTGCAGCTTTCTTTAAAATTGCAAAACCGAGTACCACTTCACGTGGCATTTTTTTCTGAACCGATTGGGAAGTTGTGAACACTACGTTGTGTTTGGGCACCCCAATGTTTATCTGCTGGTACTTGCATTTCACCTAGTGTATCTTTTTCAATACGATATTCCATCTAGTAATCGCTCCCTGTAAATAAGAATAAACATGGATTGACAGATTTCACTGTCCTTTCTATCATAAACCACTTTTCATGGAAGAAAAAGAGAGCGATAAATAAAAACAAAAAAATAATGATTTTTTTTATAAAATCTGGTTTAAAAGGTAGGTTATTGAGGTATATAAGAGCTAACAGGGTAAATGGTGAATACGAGAAGCGTCGACACGTTATCGGGTAACGTGCTTGTACACATAACTTCTTAACAGTATCAGGAACTACGCCCTCCTGAAGATATAGCATATGTCCCCCTGTAACGTGTGCGACTATCATTTACTGTTATTCCCACCCTGCCTGCATCCCTCATCCTCTGTTGTGACTCCGCCGTCCCCTGCGGAGTCACTTTTTTTGTTCAAAAAAAGGAGTGTATAAGATGAAGATCATTGCAATTAGTGGTAGCTTACGACAGCATTCGTTGAATTCTAAACTATTAGCAGAAGCGGGATCAATGAAACCAGATGATGTAACGATCACTCCATATGAGATTCAAGAGATTCCGCTTTTTAATGGAGATTTAGAAGAAGATGGTGATCCTGAGGCTGTATTGAGTCTTAAACGAGCCTTGAAAGAAAGTGATGGTTTGTTGATTGTAACGCCTGAATATCATGAGAGTATGCCGGGAGTTATCAAAAACGTGCTCGATTGGGTAGGTAGTGATGCGAATGAAAACGTATTAAGGAACTTACCCGTTGGTGTAATTGGCGCATCACCGACACGATTTGGTACAGCTCATGCGCAAAAGCAAGTGAAACAAGCGCTCATTGCCGCAGGTTCGGAAGTGTTCCAAAAACCTGAAGTGTATGTCGCAAAGGCTAATGAAAAGTTCGATGATAAAGGTAATCTAACCGACGAACGCACACAAAAAGCAGTAACGCGTTATTTACAATCATTTTCTTCTTGGATCGGTGAGAAAATCTAACGTTTAAATCATAGTAGAGCGGGAATAGCCATAGTAAGGCCATTTTTTTTGAAATGGTTAAACTTAGGAGGCTATTAATCGTGAAAAGCAATGAGCAGCCCATGAATTACACAGAACTAATGGAAAAGGCAATGCACCAAGCTCACGGAGTTAGCACGCAGGAATATCAATCAGACGTAGACAAGATGATTGAAGTTGAAAAGAAGCGTGAGCAGAGCTACGAACAAGCAAAAAAAAGTTCATCTAATATGAAAAACCCTTGAACGAGTTTTCGTTCAAGGGTTTTATTTTGTATTCATAAAGAGATCCCAAACATCGCCAAAGCGCATGTCAGCGACTTCTTTAAACATTTTATCTTTGTCTTTCTTCTTACTTAAATCACCTTGAATGATAATTTCCACCGTTTGATTTCGATCAACTAAGATCGCCCTCACACTCAAGACATTCGTTAATAACCCTGCAATCACAGCGATCTGTTCGGGTGTAAGTTGATTTTTGTTGGATTTCTTTTTATCTCCACTCATGATTGCAGCCTCCCTAGTGAATTAGGATAATGCTACGACTTCCAACTCATCGTCATCACCAGCATCTCTTGAATAGCCAAGAGAGAAAAGACCAAATAATAAGATGACGATAAATAAGAGGAGTTCTTGGTTATCATTTTGATCGCTCAAAGAGACCAGCTCCTTCATTGTCTTCATATTAACCTATGCAAAGAGTAGGCGAATGTGAAGGCGTGAAACAATAAAACCGTCTCCTCATATTAAAGGAGACGGTTTTATGGAGTGTTATTAGATGGTACGCTCAGTAATCTTTGTTTCTTGACCACCAAAAGTACGGTATGCACCGTGGCGGACTGCACCGACATACTCATTTAAGCGAACACCGTGTTCAATGGCAGCTGTCACAAAAGCTTTAGCTGTACGAATTGCGTCGTGTACATCAGTTCCTTTTGCTAATTCTGCTGTAATTGCAGCGGCGAATGTACATCCAGCACCATGATTGTACGTTGTGTCAATTTTCTCGGTTTCAAGGACAATAAAGGATTTACCATCGTATACAACATCGACCGCACGATCGTGTTCGAGTTGCTTTCCACCTTTTACAACTACATATTGAGTACCACGTTCGTGAATTTTGCCTGCTGCTTCTTTCATTTGTTCAATCGTAGTGATTTTCTCCATTTGAGCAAGTTGAGAAGCTTCGAATAAATTCGGTGTAGCCACTTTCGCAACGGGTACGAGCACTTCGCGTAATGCATCTGCAGTTTCTGGGTGTAGTACTTCGTCCTCGCCTTTGCAAACGAGTACTGGGTCTACGACAGAGTTTGTTAGGTTGTGTGCTTTTATTTTATTTGCAGCAAGTTCAATGACGTCAACAGAACCGAGCATGCCTGTCTTCATGGCATCTACACCAATTGATAAAATGGTATTCAATTGGGTTTCGACTGTATCGACAGGTTGTGGAAATACTTGATGATGCCATCCTTCAGGTTTCATCGCAACTATCGTTGTTAATGCGTTCATTCCATAAACGCCGAGATCTTGAAAGGTTTTTAGGTCAGCTTGTATTCCTGCTCCGCCGCTTGAATCAGATCCTGCAATCGTTAATGCTTTAGCAATTGACATAATCGTTATAGATCCCCCTTGATGATAAGCTCATACTACGTTTATTATAAGCTGTTTTGTAGAACATTGACAACAATTGTAACTGAATAAAGACACATGTGTAGCTGAACACGTTCATCGTAAACTTGTGTGCTTGATTAAGCGCTCATTGCTTAGAAATTTTATGAGAGAAAATCAGAACAGTTTAGAAATGTAGACATGTTTGCCAAGCTATTGCATATTCCTCAAAGTAGAGAATTGTTTACGAAAGAGAACCCCAAGACGACTACTTAAAGGAGGAAGGAACGTTATATGAAGAAGCGATGGGTGTTTGTGAGCGCGTTAGCATTAACGTTAGTATTAGCAGCTTGTGGATCTTCAGAATCATCCGATGTTGAGGGTATGGAAGATGCGAATGAAACGGCTGCAGTAGAACAAGAGTCAGAGGCAACAGGATTGCATGAATTTGAGTATATGAATCAAGATAATGAAGTCGTTACAAATGAAGATTTGAAAGGGAAGTATTCCCTCGTCAATATGGTCTTCACACGTTGTCCAACTGTTTGTAATTTAATGACACCGAACATGACGAATTTGCAAAATGAGTTAGATGAAAAAGGGTTGGACGTAAACCTTGTTTCGTTTACGGTAGATCCTGAACATGATACACCTGAAAAACTTAAAGCGTATGGTGAACAATACGATGCAGATTTCTCTAATTGGGATTTCCTAACTGGATATGACCGTGAAGAAGTTGAAAGCTTTGCAGCTAGTTCATTTAATAGTGTCGTGCAATCGCATCCTGAAAATGATGATATTATCCACTCGACACAAACGTATTTACTCGATATGAATGGTCAAGTTGTAGAACAATTTGACGGATTAGAAGTCGATAAAGAACCAATTATCGATGCAATTGAAACACTCGTAGAAATGGAAAAATAAAAAAACTGAGCTGACGGTTGTTCCGTCCAGCTCAGTTTTTAGTCATTCATCATTTGATGATCCACAAGCTCTCGATAAAGTGGATGATTTTCATATAATGCTTGGTGGTTGCCAGCACCAGTCACGATCCCGCGTTCCAACACAATGAGCTGATGTGCATCTTTCACGGTTGAAAGTCGATGTGCAATCACAAGCGTTGTACGGTTTTTCATGAGAGATTGTAGTGCTTCTTGAACTAACGCTTCAGAGTGACTATCTAAATGAGCGGTTGCTTCGTCTAGTAGTAGCAATTCAGGATCACGAATAATAGCTCTAGCAATTGCTAGTCGTTGTCTTTGTCCACCAGATACGCGTATACCTCGCTCGCCAACTTCGGTTGAGTATCCTTGCGGAAGGTCTTCAATAAAGCTCGATAAATTCGCTTTTAAAACGGCGTCTTTGACAGTCTGTTCGTCAACATCGTCCAAGCCGTACGTGAGGTTTTTGTAGATGCTTCCTGCCATTAACGGGGAATCTTGTGATACGTAAGCGATTTTGCTACGCCAATCATGTAATTTATCCGATTGAATGTCTGTACCATCGTAATAAATGTTTCCTTCATTCGGGAGGTAAAACCGCTCAATCAAAGAGAATAACGTAGTTTTACCTGCGCCACTTGGACCGACAAATGCTGTCATTTGTCCAGAGCGTGCGGTAAATGAGACGTTAGATAAAATCGTTTTCTCAGTGTTGTATTGAAAAGATACGTTGTTAAACGTCAGGTCGGTTGAATCGGTTTTCTCCGATGAATTGAGTTTTTCTTTTTCAGAATTAAATTCAAAGATCGATTGAATACGATCGGTGGCGCCCATTGCTTTTTGAAATTGCGTATAAAATTGAGCCAGTTGTGTCACAGGGAAAATAATTTGGAAAATGTAAAAGACAACCGCAACGAGTGCACCAGCGGTCAAAGTTCCTTGAGCGACTTGGATGCCTCCATATCCAAAGACGATAACGAGTGCTACGAGGGTTACCGTAGTCATGAGTGGCATAACAATAGCCATAATCTTGCCTTCCCTCATCCCATAACCAAACAATGATTGAATCCGTGATTTTCCTTGTTTCTCTTCTACAGGTTCTGCGATAGACAATTTCACGAGTCTGATCTCGCCTAAAACACGCCCTAAATCCCCTTGGAATGCAGCCGTTTCATCTTGCAGTGATTTAGAGACTGTATACATGCGACTACCTAATGGTAAGATGACGAGCATCGCTAACGGTAAAAAGAGGACAAGAAGAAGCGCCATTTTCCAATCGATCACAAAAAGTAAAATGACAGAACCGATAATCGATATAAAGCTCGAAAAAAAATGGAATAAGTTGCATCGTGAAGAAGTCCTTGATCACATTCGTATCATTCGTGACTCGGCTCATCGTCTCACCAGATGAATGTTGATCGAAGAATTGAATCGGTAAATACAATATTTTGTTCCACAACGTTGTACGTAATCTTGCTACAATCGTTTCCCCAACATAAATCATCATATAAAGTGAAACACCGGATAAAATGATTTGTGCGACAAAAACAACAACAAGGGTAGCTATAATTTGAAGTTGAAATCCTTCAACGACCATTGCGTTCACGATATTCATCGTAATTAAAGGTACGATTAAAGAAAGTAAAGACTCGCCTATGACGAGAGCAATTGCTACAATAACGATCCACATACGTGGTCGATACTGTTGGAATAAATGATAGAAGTCTTTTATGGTGCGTTTCTTTTCGGACATCATAGTCTCCTTATGTAGGTGTAATGGAATGGTGAATATACATTCAATGTTTATTGTATGTCATTACGTAACGTTAGGGGCAAAAAAATATTAAAACAGACTAGACAGATTGGAATTTAATGATTAAACTATACTTACTCCTGTAACTCCTTGAGTAAATTGCATGGATTCACTTTGACTCCTACTAATCCGTTTAGTAGGAGCTTTTTTTATGAAATCTAGTATTCAGTTTAACTTGCGTTTTATTAAACTCATAAAAATAGTAGGGTATATCCCCGGCATCTAGAATTTTTTTTGTCTTAATGTCCGTTTGTTCATGAGATGTTCATATTCAATTGCGAAGATAAAGAGAGTAAGAGGTTTATCAGTGCTTGTAATCGGCAATCCTGTTAAACTAAAGATGTCATTGTAATTTATAAAGAGGGGAGATGAGAGCATGTTTAATATGTTTTTTTTGCTTCACATCAAGGATCTTGGGCATTTGTAGCGATTTTCTTTGTAATTGCTTATTTCCTTTACAAAGCACATAAGCGTAAAGCAGGTACGATTTTGCATATGATTTTACGTCTGTTCTTTATTATTATGATCGTTTCAGGGATTGGAATGCTTATCGAGTATAATTGGGCAGCGATGTATGTTATTAAAGGAATCTTAGCCATTGTTATGATGGGATTAATGGAAATGTCTTTAGGAAAGACAAAACGTGGAGAAAACGGTATGGGTGGATTCATTGGTGCCGTTGTTATTCTAGTTATTGTCGCTCTTATGGGCTTTGGAGTGATTAGCTTCTAAAAAGGGTGTCATTAGACGCCCTTTTACTAGTTCAATCCACTTATTTTTGTTGTTTTCCGTTTGAAAAACAGTCAATGATGGTATACATAAGTACGTCAAACAAAAAGAGGTGTGCGCTAATGTTACGCACGATCCTTATGATTATCGGCCTTATTGTAGTCATCAGTATTGTACTTAGCTTAATCTAATGCAAAAAAGACACCGCCAGGCGGTGTCTTTTTAATTGTGACATGAAAATGAAAGTTAAGAGTTGACCATTCCGTGTGGATCAATAACGAATTTCTTTGCGGCACCTTTGTCGAAATCTTCATATCCCTTAGGTGCTTCATCAAGTGTAATTAACTGAGCGTTAACTGCTTTTGCAATTTGTGCTTTTCCTGAAAGAATTGATTTCATTAAGTTGCGATTGTACTGCATTGCAGGTGTTTGCCCTGTCGCAAACGTATGAGCTTTCGCCCAACCGAGACCAAACCGTACTTTCAAAGAACCAGTCTTCGCATCTTCATCTACGCCGCCAGGGTCATCTGTAACGTAAAGTCCTGGAATTCCAAGCCCGCCTCCCGCTTGCGTCACGTCCATAATTGCGTTCAGCACCGCAGCGGGCTGTTCACCACTCTCGCCGTGGCCTGAAGCTTCAAAGCCGACCGCATCCACTGCAGCATCCACTTCAGGAACACCTAAGATTTGTTCAATTTGCTCTCCTAAACGATCATGTTCTTTTAAGTTGACTGTTTCACATCCAAAACTCTTGCTTGCTGTAAACGCTCTGCATTTAAATCACCGACAATGACAGCAGATGCGCCGAGTAGTTGTGCAGAGTGAGCAGCAGCTAGTCCAACAGGTCCAGCTCCTGCAATATAGACCGTAGATCCCATTTTAACGCCGGCAGTATAGGCGCCGTGGAATCCAGTTGGAAAAATATCGGTTAACATCGTTAAATCCATAATTTTTTTCTAATGCTAAGTCCCGATCTGGGAAGACGAGTAGTTGGAAATCGGCGTAAGGAACCATCACATACTCTGATTGTCCACCAACCCATCCACCCATATCCACATAACCATAAGCAGCCCCAGGTCGTTCAGGGTTAACGTTTGTACAAATATGTGTTTTTTGAGTTTGGCACATGACACAACGACCACAAGCAATATTAAATGGAACAGAAACGACGTCACCTTTCTTGATGAATTCAACATCTCGTCCAACTTCAATTACCTCACCAGTGATTTCATGCCCGAGAACGAGACCTTCTGGAGCGGTTGTCCGACCTCTGACCATGTGTTGGTCACTACCACAAATATTCGTCGTAATGACCTTTAAAATGACGCCATGTTCACATTTTCGATCAACATTTGACTTTGGGACACCTGGACCATCTCGTAATACGAGTTCCGGATAAGGCGTATCTTGAACTTCAACACGACCTGCACCTTTGTAAACGACAGCACGATTGTTCGTCAATGTAACTGATGCCTCCTTCGAACTAAATTTAGCCAACTTGGCTATAAATTTAATACCCTGAAAATTGATGTTTAAATCCGAAAGTTCAGTAAATATAAGTAAAGAAAAAAACGACTCTCAATCTAAAGACGAGAGTCGTGCTTTCTATTAAGTTGTTGTAATTAATGTGCCTAAAAACCCTGGTGCAAAACGGAAAATACTTACGTGACCTGCGCTGTTTGCTTGGTTTGCACCGTTGACAATGTTTACTGTGAATGTTGATGTGTTTCTAATTTGAATGGTGTCGCCAGCCGCATAGTTTTGGACCCGAATTACTGATATTTGACCACTAGTAGCAGAACTTGCCCCAGGGGCTGCTGGAGTAACTGTATTGTTATTAATAATAAGAGAAAATACGGCACCTGTCGTCGTAGGGTTAGCAGTGTTTAAGGTAACCTCAATAAAGTAAAGACCTGGAGTAACGACTGTAAAGGTTCCGTTCGCTGCATTGTACGTAATCCCTGCATACTGATTAGGGGTTAGCTGAAGTACGTTTGCATTCGAAGCGATCGCTTGTGGTTGAACATTGCTATTAAAAAAATGGTTGAGCAAGTGTTGGAACTATACCAGTAACACCAGTGATGCCGGTAGCCCTGTAA
>NZ_BAXL01000023.1:0-66606 GCF_000698185.1 Geomicrobium sp. JCM 19055 | reverse complement strand
ACGACAGCGACTTCACTATCTTATCACTTTTCAGCGTTTCGTGTCAACAACTTTTTTTTAAAAAGTTTTTTGTGACCGTTTCGCTTTCGTTAGCGACAAGGAATATCTTACCATCAGGCTTAGCTCTTCGTCAATAACTTTTTTTTGAAAAGTTTTTTTGTGAGCTCGTTTTGTTGTTGCTTGCCTGACTGGCGGATATTTAATTTATCATTATCCCCCATATTATGCAAGGGTTTTTGAAGTTTTTTTTAGAATTTCTTAGATTTATATCTTCTTACCTCTTCTTTTGTCGCCATACGTTGATACAATTCTTCAATAATCCTCCTCTTTTCCTCAATACTCTTTCCGACCTTCCCTTCTGCTTTTGCTTGTTGCTCTTTCTTCCTTATCCGATGTAATTCTTCTTTTAACAAATCTCTTAACTCCATCTCTTCTATATCTGTAATTAATAATCCAATCATCTGGCGCCTCCTTTTTAGTTATATCTTGTCCGCTTTCTCATATAGATAACCTAAGGAATGCTTTGTACAAGGAGGGGTTGTCAATGGCTCAGTTTTACGTCGTTAATCGACGAGGAGGGAAAAAGTATTTATTTATCGCAATGGTTGCGTTTTGTACCGCTTGTATTCTTCTAATGGATCGACCGTTCTTAGCCGTATTCTCAGGTCAAGATGGTTCAGTTGCATTCTCTAGTGCTGACATTGATGATGAGAAAACGAGTTTGACGTTTAATGTAAGTTGGGGGGAAGCAAATGTAGAGCCGATCTTAGATATACTTGAAGATAAAAATGTAGATGCTACGTTCTTCGTGTCTGGTGTCTGGTCGGAACGTCATTTAGAAACACTTCAGCGAATGATTGATGACGGACATGAGGTAGGAAACTACGGCTACCGATTCAAGCCTTACCCTGACCAAGAGATTGAAGAGATGCGTAGAGATATGTTGCAAGGACACGAAAGTATAAAAGATGCGATTGGTGAAGCACCTGTGTTCTTCCGACCTCCTGCAGGTATTTTTAATCAAGACGTTCTCGATGCAGCTGAAAACCTCGGTTATTCTGTCATCCACTGGGCTACTGACGGGAAAGACTGGCAAAACCCTGGTGTCGATGAAATCTTAGCAAACATCCAAGAAGAACTATCGCCCGGTGACGTCATTATGCTTGATGCATCTGACTCAGCGAAACAAACCGTAGAAGCCTTGCCCCTCATTATTGATGAATTACAAGATGCGAATTACGAGTTCGTATCACTTGAAATGTTAATTAGCGGGGCCGAAGCGAGTTACGAAGAAATGTAATTTGTAAGCAGAAGAGCAGTTCACATATGAACTGCTCTTAAAATTGTTGAAAAGGGCTGCTACGATCGGTCTTATACGAATGTTGCTCGGTGATTGACTGAATAATTTCCAAGTTTCGAGTAACCGATAGCGCTAAGTTCGTTGCACTCGTGCCATGCGAATGCTCTAAGTTCGTCAACATGTATAGGTTCGAGTTAACATCTCGCTCTGATTTAAAAACTAAACGATAATCTCTCGATACTTTATGCAACCCTTCCGCTTCATAGATAAGCTCATCTTGAAGACTCTCAAGAAAGGTCGGAATGTTAGGCTTATAACCTGTCGCAAAAACTACAGCCTTTGCATGCACATTCCATTCTTCCTCGGTTTGTCCATGTTTACAATACAAGCTGTAGCCACCTTCGTCCTCTTTTGCTTCTACAATTTCAGTAGAGGACTGAATAGTAACTGGAATCTCATTGATTGATGTTCGATGATAAAGGAGCTCATAAATATTATGCAACGTTTTCCCTTCTACGCCATTCCGTAGATTACTTAATGATTCCAGTGTTTTTTTGTCGTTGCTCAAATGGCAACTGATGAAAATGATCAACATAGTCTGGTGTGAATTGTTCTTGGCCGAGCTTACTTTCTTCTAATTGAAAGAATCCTGGAGAACGTGTATACCAGCTTAACTCGTAGTTATATTCTTTTTGGGATTCGAGTAAGTCATAAAAAAACTTCTGCTGCGCTTTGCCCCGAACCGACTACAACAATCGAATCATTCTCTTTAACACGATCTGCATGAAACGTATACGAACTTGAATGGATCAATGATTGGTCTTTATTATCTTCAATACCAGGAGGTAACATCGGCTCACTGCCCGTCCCGACTATAACGTGTTTACTAGTGACGTAATCCACTGAACCTGTATCCATCGTTACGATTCCACACGTGAAATAATCTTCGTGAGGGATGACTTCAATAACTCTTTTATTAAAATGTAAATTCCCTAATTGATCTACTACCCAACGACAATACGCTTCGTACTCTTTACGAGGAATGTTCCACTCTTTAAAAAAATAAAACGGAAACATGCGATTTGTTTCATGAACATAATTCAAAAATGTATACGTGCTCTTCGGATTTGCCAACGTAATAAGATCGGCAAGAAAAGAAATTTGTAAGTCTGTTCGATCGATCAACATTCCTGGATGCCATCTAAATTCAGGACTCTCATCAAAAAAAGCGACGTTTAAATCGGTCCCTTCTTCACATAAAGCCGCTAAACTTAGGTTGAACGGTCCAATGCCCACACCTAAAACATCATAGTCGATTGTTTTCATTTCAATAACTCCCCTTTTAACGTTCCCTTATCCATACCCGTTTCTCTTAAAAATACGCATAAAAAAACACGAGCGTCTGCTCGTGTCGTACTTATTTCTTTGAACGCTGAATACGGTGTAGCGCAATTAATTGATACGTATTCGCAAATAACAATGGCGCAAGATAAATCCAAAGCCATTCGCTATCGTTGACTTGTTGAACCGTTAACGCAGGTACCCACTCAATTGTCGTAATGACAAACATAAAGAACGTTGCTGGAATAAATGCTGTATAATTCGTTTCTTTCATCTTCCAATAAGCAATCAGTAACGCGTATATAAGCAACAATGTCGGCGTGACTAAATATGCAGTCCAAGATTCACCATCTGCATAAGCAATATAACGCAAATAGACAAGATCAAAAAAATACAAATGCGATTAAAAGAACTTGAACCAAATTCCAAAGCTTTGCGGTTTTAAATAACGATAACGCAAAACGATGCAAGATTAAGTAAGCAAAGTAGCCCATTTGTGCAACAATACTAATGGCAGCACCAATTCCAAGCATCCATATTGTTCCCCAGAAGAAATTCCAAAAACCTTCACCCTGAAATGCATCCCATCTTAAAGGAACGCCGACAATGGTACCGCCAACTGCACCGACTAACATTGTCGTGAAGAATAAAAACACAACTTTTCTAGTATTCACACGATCATCCCTTAGTACAGATTCACACCCTTTTAATTCTAACAAGCCCATTGACAAAAAGCCAGTTCACCTTAAAAGCGTTGCATATTTTGTCACCATTTGCACAAAGTAAGCGAAAAGCGAAAGGGGGATCTGTTGTTGCAGAAGCACTTATCTATACTCATTGTCTTTACGATGGCACTTCTTCTCACAGGATGCGCAGCTTATCAAGGCGAAGCGCAAGCGATTATGATGAAACGAAACGAATGGTCGCTGATGTCATTAAAACAGAAGAAGGGAAACAAGCATTGCGGGAGGTTCTTACAGAAGAAGAATTCCAAACTTCACTCGTCATGGAACAATCGTTCGTCCAAGATACGATTCACGATACCTTGACATCTGAAGAAGGAAAAGCCTTTTGGGGGCAACTCATTGATGATCCTAAATTTGGGGTTAAAGTAGCCGACAGCATGCAAACGAAAAATGAGGAAGTGTTAAAGCGCCTCATGAAAGATCCTGATTACCAGACGATGATGATGGAAGTCATGCACGACCCAGAAATGGAACAAGCAACGCTTGAACTCATGAAAAGTAAAGAATTTCGAGAACAAATCATGACTGTTATTGAAGAATCGATGCAAAACCCACGCTTCCAAGCATCTTTACAAAAAAATTGCAAGTGAAAGCGGGGGCGGAGATAGCTCTGAATCCGAAGAAGACAACGATCGTGAGTCAAGCTCAGAAGATGAAAGCTCTAATGAAAGCGAAGAAGAGTAAAGCCCTTAGACTTTACTCTTCTTTATTTATTGAGATTCCTTCTTATCAATCACTCGACGAGCAATCTCTCCATAAATTTCGCCAATTGGGTGATCGGCCGCATAAACCGACGGTGCAAAATCATTCTCGTCAATATCTGGTTGACCGAGTGGCACTTGTCCAATAACGTTCGTCTTTAATTCTTCAGCAAGACGTTCACCACCGCCTTGGCCAAATACATATTCTTTCTCTCCTGTAGCTTGGCTCTGGAAGTACGCCATGTTCTCTACAACGCCGAGAATTCGATGGTTACTCTTAATCGCCATTGCGCCAGCACGTGCAGCTACAAAAGCAGCGGTTGCATGTGGTGTCGTTACGATAATTTCATCTGATTCAGGAAGCATCGTGTGAACATCCAAGGCAACGTCACCTGTTCCTGGTGGCAAGTCTAGAATTAAATAATCTAAGTCTCCCCACGTAACTTCTTTAAAGAAGTTCGTAAGCATCTTTCCAAGCATCGGCCCTCTCCAAATAACAGGAGCATTATCCTCTACAAAGAAGCCCATTGAAATGACCTTTACACCGTAGCGCTCAACAGGATGGATTTTGTCACCTTCAACGGTAGGACGATGTTCAATCCCCATCATATCCGGAACACTAAATCCATAAATATCTGCGTCAACGATTCCGACTTTTTTTTACCTTCTCGTGCAAGCGATACAGCAAGGTTAACGGATACTGTTGATTTCCCAACGCCACCTTTTCCACTAGCAACGGCAATAAATTTAACTTTGTTATCCGGATCTAGGAGACCGGCACTTTTTGCTTCTTGTTCTGGGTCACGATGTTGTTCAATCTCTTCATCAGTCAATTGCTCAAAACGCAAGCCAACACTGTTAGCTCCTAGTTTCTTAACAATGGCAACGATATCTTGCTGAACCTTCATCTGACCGCCGGTACCTGTTTGGGCTAAGGCAATTTTCAAACTTACGTTTTCGCCCTTAATCTTTACTTCTCGTATTCCGCCCGTTTCAAGAATACTTTTATTCAAATCCGGATCTTGGATTGGTTTAAGTACTTCAATAATTTCTTTTTCGTTTAACAACCCTGACACCTTCCCTTCAAGTGTATACCGACACTATTGTATCATACCTGAAAGGTTGGTTTTAGTTTCCTGCCTCATTCTCTTCTGCTAATTCTGGAACTTTATACCGTAGCATTCCTTGATAAATACTTGCCGCTACTTTGTCCTGATATTCTTCAGTGCCAAGATCAGCCGCTTCTTGGACGTTCGATAAAAAACCTACTTCAACAAGAACTCCAGGAATTTCAGCACGGTCCACTAGAAATATATTATGAATCGGCAAAGCAGAACGATTCGTATTTTCTAATTGCCGAACCATTTCACCTTGAACACTTTCTGCCATAAGCTTACTTTCTTCAAACGTACGGTTATAGAACGTTTGCGCTCCTCGCCATTTTGAAGATGGCGTTGCATTTAAATGGAGTGAAACGTAGTAATCCGCATTCGACGAATTTATAACTTCTAATCGACTTTTTAAATCTTCAGTTTTCCGATTTGAAAAACCTCTCGTACTTTCATTGGCAAGATCAGAATCATCTTCTCTCGTCATATACACGAGCGCCCCAGAAGCTTGTAAGTAATCCCTTAATTTTAAAGAAATATCGAGAGCTACATCTTTTTCTAACGTACCGCTCTTTGCCACCGAACCTCCATCAACACCACCGTGACCCGCGTCTAAGATAATGACATTTCCACTTAAAGGCATTTCAAGCGTTGATGTATCTTCGTTAGAAAAAGGGCATACATACTGTAAGCCATCACACCTGCAAAAAGTATGACTAACATCCAAGCGAACTTCATTCGTTTTTTCATGTTCAAACATCCTTTACGAAGGGATAGTTCAATGTATGCAAAAGGAGACAGGCATATGCCTATCCCCTAAGCCTTAACTCTCCCCCGCTGAAGACCTGTTTGAAAGCCGAGATTCCACCAATATGAAACGTAAAGCGAAGCGCCTTCCAGTACTCTTCTAGAATCGACGGAATCATCTTGAATCCAGTCAGAGATAAACAAATTTAGCTCTGTAATTCTTGACTCTAGATGATTAGGGTCTGCTTGCTTTTTCTTTGTTTTTGCTTCACTGATACCAGCTTTTGCAGCATATAAAAACGTTTCAATCGCAACGTCCATACACACTTCTTCTAAGAAAGATTGGCGAAAACGGAACTTCTCGTTAATCGGGACGAGAAACTGTTCCGAAGCACGGACGAGATCATCCATGCTAAGTGTATGAAGCAATGATTTCTCGATCTCCCATTCCCTAGCTCGCTTTTCTTTTTGAAACGATACAACAGCTCCCATCTGCTCCCCCTCACTATTTAGTATGAGAAGATCGCTTTAATTCATAACTGGGAATGCCATTAGGAAATGTTTCACGGGAAACATTTGAGCGGTATAATCCGTTCTTTACAACATCGTAATATCATACCAAAACAATATAAATGAAACAGTTAACACAGCAAGAAAAACGGCGCACTAAACCGCAGCTAACTTTGTCCATACTTTGCCCAACTAATGCAGCAAATCCGTAAATGTCAATGATTCATGTTCCAACTATCATCGCAATCAAGAAGCAGAACACCTCTCTCCCTTACTTTCACGAAACAATGACAGTAAAAATAAGAGGGACGACTAGGCTCACTTTACCAAACGCAGTAATGGCTCCATTCGTTGTTGTTCCCGAGCTCGGAATAAGACGCAAAAGGGCAGCCGATGTCGCGAACACGTGTCACGACATTGCTCAATGTATAATTTGTCGGGTCTAAATCCTCGGTTAGTTCATGCCAATACAACGGTGTAGAAATCGTTCCTTCTATTTGTAACCTTGGGCTGTATGGAGCTATAAGCGTTTTATCTTTCCCATGCTGCACATAATCAACGTACAGTCGCTCGTTCCGATTCTTTTTCAGCCGCTCCGTCGTATAGTTGTCCGGATGAGCCTCAACCATTATGTTTGCAATCCCTTCGGTAATCAGTGCCGTCTCTTCATACGTTACACTTCCTTCTTTGATCGGAATGAATACTTGCAAGCCTTTATTTCCAGATGTTTTCACAAAAGAAATTAGGTCAAGATCATCTAAAATTTGCTTTAGAAGGTGAGCAGCATGAATCGCTAAATAAAAATGTTCTCGATTTGGTGGGTCTAAATCAAAGACAATCTCATTGGGCTGTTCGCAACAGACCCGCTGGAACGGAACGTGATACTCAATTGAACCATGATTGGCTAGCCAAAGTAGACCTTCTAGTCGGTTACATACAATTTCGTTTACCTCAGTCGTTTCTAATACATCACGCGGGGCATAATCCGGAATTTGCTTTTGGAAGAACGTTTCCTTTGTGACTCCGTCAGGTGCTCGAATAATCGTCAATGCTTTGTCTTTAAGAAATGGCAACATATACGGAGCAATGTGACGCATATAAATTAACAAATCTTTCTTTGTAAGGCGAGGCCAAAGTTCCTTTTGCAAATTCTTAATAGGAACGCTCCCAGGAAACTGCGCCAAATCAAGTTCTACTTGTGAAACTGTACAGTCTTTTACTTCAATGCTCGGATCGATTTGCTGAAATTCCGGCTCACGCATCTCACCAGATTCCACACCTAACGTGCGAATCTTCCCGACTACTGCAGGTGGTAAATGATATTCTCCGTTTTTCTCTTCACCTTTTTGTTGAAAAAGTTCGTGGAGCATTGAAGATGACGCCTTCGATAAACCGTGCTTACATTTGCCAATGGTAATTAATGAAGAACCTTGATCCTCAAAAGCCTGCACTGCAAAGTAGCCATTGCTCGGATTATACTGTGCTATAATCCCTGAATGACACGCCAGTTTTTTATCTTTAACCAATCGTAATGCCGTTTTCCTTTTTGATAAACGCTCGTTTTCTTCTTCGCTACAATTCCTTCGCATTGATAATTAAATACACACCTTTCTATGACTGGAAGTTCAGTAAATGTATCGACAACAAGAATCCGCTCGTCATTAGGAAGGCAATTTGTAATTGTTCCAAGCTGTTCCTTTCGCTTTACAAGCGGAAGATCACGTACCTCTACGCCCGCAAACCGAGTAAGATCAAACGCCATCAAACTCGCAGGTCTTAGTTTCGCCTTTTCTTGAATCCGTTCAGTGCTCTTCATCCGTCCACGTACTTGAATGAGGCTAAAGTTTGCTTGATAACGATGGTTTAACACGACCAGTTCCCCGTCAATTTCTACAGGTAAGTAGTCTTTCACATGTTGACTATTCGACTTGCACCACTCCACCACTTCCGGAAACCGCTCGTTCAAATCGTGATTGTTTTTACTAAGCAGTGTAACCGTCTCTTGTGTCCAAATCAGACGGCATCGAAATCCGTCGTACTTGATTTCATACAACCATTCATCTCCCGTTGGAACTGTTTCACTCATAATGGGCTTCATGACGTCCATCATCGTTCACCACCTTATGAGTAGGTTGTGTTAATTCCTGCAAATTACTATTCCACTCGTATAAAAAAATCTTCCCAAATCCAAACTACTTCTTATAAGGAGGGTTGCAACATGCACACGATGTGGAAAGGCACAATTAGCTTTGGACTCGTTAACATCCCTGTAAAAATGCATGCAGCAACTGACAACAAAGACATTCAATTACGCCAGCTACACAAAAAGTGCAAAACACCAATTAAATATAAGAAAGTCTGTCCGAACTGCGAAGAAGAAGTTTCAAACGATGACATCGTAAAAGCCTATGAGTATTCAAAAAAACAAATACGTCATTCTTGATGACGAAGAACTTGAGAAATTAAAGAACGATCAAGAAGACAAAGCTGTTGAAATTATTGACTTCGTTCAATTAGACGATATCGATCCCATCTACTTTAGTAAAAGCTACTACTTATCCCCTAATGAAGGTGGATCAAAAGCTTATGCGTTACTAAGAGAGGCGCTTAAAGACACTCAAAAAAATCGGCATCGCCAAAATGATGATCCGATCAAAAGAGCAACTTGCTGTTATCCGTGTTTATCAAGGCGCTCTCGTTGTCGAAACCATTCACTTCCCTGATGAAGTGCGGTCTACAAAAGACGTCCCTAACATTCCTGAACAAAGTGAAGAGATCGGAAAGAAAGAACTCGATACAGCGAAATTACTCATTGAACAACTCACCACAGAATTTGAACCAGAAAAGTATCAAGACGATTACAGAATCAAATTAGAAGCACTAATTGCAGAAAAGCTTTCCGCTGAAGAAGTAACTGTATCAGAAGAACAAAAATCAACACCTGATAACGTCACCGATATCATGGAAGCACTCGAGAAGTCCATTAATCGAGCAAAGAAGAATCAACCGAAACCAAAAACAAAGAAAAAAAGCCGCTGCCAAAAAGCCAGCGACTACAAAGACATCAACAACGAAGAAAAAAAAGCAACATCTTAAAGTTGAACACAAAAAAACAGCCAGTAAGGAGAACCCTTTCTGGCTGTTTCGAGTCGGTTGCTTAACGTTTTGAGAATTGTGGTGCACGACGTGCAGCTTTAAGACCGTATTTTTTTACGCTCTTTCATTCTTGAATCACGAGTTAAGAAGCCTTTTTCTTTAAGTGTACTGCGGTATTCTGGGTCAACTTCAAGAAGTGCGCGTGAAAGACCGAGTTGGATCGCTCCCGCTTGACCTGTGAATCCACCACCATGAACATTAACTTTAATGTCATATTGGTTCTCTGTTCCTGTTTCAACAAATGGTGCGCGAACAACCATCTTGAGTGTTTCGTAATCGAAGTACTCATCCATGTCACGCTTGTTGATCGTTACTTTACCGCTGCCCGGTGTGACGAATACACGAGCAGTTGAGTTCTTACGACGGCCTGTACCGTAATATTGCAAAGCTGTCAATTCAAACCCTCCTCTTAATTATCCACGTAGCTCGTAAGCTTCTGGTTTTTGTGCTTCGTGCTTATGCTCTGGTCCTGCGTATACGTGAAGCTTCTTGATCGTTTGACGACCGAGTGCGTTCTTTGGAAGCATTCCGTGTACTGCAAGTTCAATAATCTTCTCTGGCTTGCTTTGACGCATGTCGATCGCGCGAGTTGATTTAATCCCTCCGCGATAGCCACTGTGACGATAGTAAACTTTGTCTGTCCACTTCTTACCTGTAAGTTCGATTTTCTCAGCATTGATGATGATGACATTGTCACCTGTGTCAACGTGTGGAGTGAACTCAGGTTTGTTTTTACCGCGTAGGATTGAAGCAACTTCACTAGCCAAACGTCCGAGAGTTTGACCTGCAGCATCAATCACGTACCATTTACGTTCGATTTCATTTGCTTTAGCCATATAAGTTGTACGCATGGTGGAACCTCCTCGTTCAAGATCATTCATTTATTTAACAATCAGTTTGTTGTTCTCGTTTATTTCATTCTCCGGGGCAGTGGAGTTTGAAATGCCAACTAACATCATATAATAGTTCTGGCCCAAAGTCAATTATTATAAGCAAAATTGACAAAGAAAAACCACCTCTTATGAGATGGCTCAAAACCCGTTTCTATAAAGGCTTCACGCTGATTGGTTGACCCTTAAAAACTCGACTTGGGTTTCCTGTAAAGATCTGGTTTAATGTCTTAACTGAAACACCGGACTGTTGTAAGTCTGGTAAGATCTTTTCGAATAGATGACTTACATGCCACTTTTCTAAAACTTTCATCATGAAATCGCTTTCAGGAAATCGTCTACCCCGCCAATAATTCACGGTATCATGGGAGAGAATGATTTGATCTTCATAGCCCATCGCAAGTAACCCTAAAAGAGTCGCTTTTCTTTCCTCATCACGAGGTGTACCTACTAGACCTTCCAAGCCAAAACGATCAAATCCAATTGTCACGCCCCGCTCTAATACTCGCAAATGATCACGAATGTTCGTCGTACCATCCATATGACCAATTACAATCTTTGCAGGATCTGCTCCGTGCGCAACAAGAAG
Organism: Geomicrobium sp. JCM 19055; assembly: GCF_000698185.1. NCBI lineage: Bacteria > Bacillati > Bacillota > Bacilli > Caryophanales > Geomicrobium > Geomicrobium sp. JCM 19055. The sequence goes on along the minus strand of NZ_BAXL01000023.1, from coordinate 55,517 downwards.
CTCGATTTGCTCATAGCCCATTGTTCCCTCTTGCGTATGCGTCATAATCGGAATGCCGGTTTCCTTTTGAATTCGTGCGGCTTGCCTGAAAAACATCTGCTCATATTCTGTAATCACACCTCGACTGGAACCTACCTTAATAACTCCTGGCTTGATACCAGTCCCAGCGATGCCATCTGTGACTTCCTCATAGAACATCTCGTAAATCTCTTCTTCGGCATTGCTTAATCCCACTCGTGCTTTGAAGTAGCTGCGCCCCTTCACCTTCATAATAATAACCACTTGCACAGACGATGTTCATTCCTGTGCGCAGAGAAATTTCTTTAAGCATCTCTGGATCACGCCCACAATCGTTTGGCGTCGGATCCACCACGGTGTTCACCCCAAATTGTTGCAACTTCTCACATACCTCAATACCAACTCGTAATGCTTCTTCACGGTCGTAACGCCCGAGCGTCACGTCACCCTAAAAGCCTGGGTAGCCAAAGATGAAATGTTCATGCATCATCGTCTTACCTAGATCTCCAATTGCCAATCGACCTGTGACCGTTTCTACATGTGAATTCATCACTACTCCCCTTTTCGATTACGACTTTGATTTTTGAAGTTCAGCGTCTTGCAGTTTTCTCCAAAGAATCTTTCCGCTGCCTGAAACGGGCAGTTCTTTTGTGAATTCAATAACTCGAGGGTACTTATAGGCTGCCATCTTTTCCTTCGCCCAATCAATGATCTCTTGCTCGGTCGTTGATTCATAACCGTCATTTAAGATAATGACCGCTTTCACCGTTTCTCCTCGTCTTGCGTCAGGTGTGCTGATAATGCAGCATTGTTGCACCGCTGGATGAGCGTACATTTTGGACTCTACTTCTGCAGGCCAGACTTTGAATCCCGAAGAATTAATCATCCGCTTTACACGATCGACAATATAGAAGTATCCATCTTCATCGTACGTCACAATGTCACCTGTTCTAAAAAAATGTCTTGCCATCAAGTTCGACAAAGACTTGAGCCGTATCTTCTGGCCGATTCCAATACCCTTTAAACACTTGAGGGCCATTCACGAGAAGTTCGCCTTCTTGTCCTGGACCTAATTCTTGTAATGTAAGTGGTTCGACAACTCGACTATCGACATCAAAGCTCGGAATGCCTAGGCATTGTAACTTCGCTTTACCGATCGGATTCGAATGCGTCGTTGAGATCGTCTCAGTAAGACCATACCCTTCTGCATAACGCAACCCAGTTACTTCAAAGAGCTTCTCACCGACAGCTTTCGGAAGCGCTGCACCGCCTCCATTCACTGCTAACAAACTACTTAAGTTATAATTTGATAAGTTGGGGTTGGCTAAAAAATCAACGACCATCGTCGAGATATTCGTCCAGTTTGTACACTCGTGTTTCTCAATTAACCTCCCAGCAACGTCTCGGTTCCAACGGGTCATCAACACGACTGTTCCCCCTAAATGAATCGGAACAAACATACAATGAACGAGTCCTGTTACGTGGAACAACGGTAGTCCACCTAGTGCTACTGCCTCTGGTGATCCATTGCCCCAATGGCTACCTGACATGACATTCGCTTGTACGGTTTTGTGTGTATGCTTGCAGCCTTTTGGCAATCCCGTCGTTCCCGACGTATAAGGGAGTACGGCCAAATCACCTGATTCACCTTTATATGCAAGAGGTGCTTGATCGTACCTCAGTACTTCTTGCCAAGAAATATGGTTCGTGTCCTTCCCAATCGGTGGTGCCTTTACAACATCAGGCAACTCATACTCGCAAGACTCTGGTAAATACTCAGAATAAGCAGCAAGAATGACGTGCTTTAAAGGCGTCATGTTAAGTAGTGGTTTAATACGCTCAAACAACTCCTGACCGACAAATGCAACGGTCGCCTCACTATCTTCGATCGGAAACTTCACTTCTTCTGTTACCATCATCGGATTAATTGGCACTGCAATCGCCTCTGCACGCAAAATAGCGTGGATCGCAATGACATATTGCGGGCTATTCTGCATGTAAATCAGAACACGATCACCTTTTTTTCACACCGAGCTCGTGTTGCAAATAACCCGCTACTCGCTTTTGCTCTTCGTACAGCTGTTGATAGGTAATTTCTTGATCGTAGTAAATAATTGCTCGTTTATTCGGGTAACGCCTCGCACTAATAGCTAGATTATCCAAAAGAGTTGTTTCAGGAATGCTCAAGCGCTTTGGTGTACGTTCTGGCCAGTGATCATAGTGTCTAGTAAACATAAAATGAACCACCTCACCCTAAATTAGATTATAATCTTACGTAAGTAACCAACCACCATCAACGAGTAAATCGCTACCTGTCATATAAGAAGCTTCACTTGAAGCGGCAAAAGCAATGACATTCGCAATTTCATCAGCCGTTCCGACTCGTGAAAGGGCAGTGTTCTTCTCAATTGCTTTAACAAAGCGATCATTCGTTAACCCTGCACTCGTAAGGTCTGTACGAGCAAAACCTGGAGATACACTGTTTACTCGAATTTGATAAGGAGCGAGTTCATAAGCAAGTGCTCTTGAGAAATTCATGACCGCAGCTTTCGCAGCACTATAGTGTGGAATGTGCGCACCCGCTTTATGCCCAGACAAAGACGCCACATTGACGATCGCACGATCTTTCTGATCATCATTGTTCTTCATAAGTTGTCCGATGCTCTTCGATACGAGGAACACACTCTTTAAGTTTACATCTTGGGATTTCACCCAATCGTCTTCACTCATTTCAAAGATGTTCGTCTTGTTTGATGATCCACCTGCATTGTTAACGAGCACATCAACTGAACCATATCGCTCTTGCAAAACGGACGTTAACGCTCAATGTCTTCTGACTTCGTGACATCTGCTCGATGCACTACTGCACGACCCTCACCTACTTCTTCGCGAATGGCGTTGGCCACGTTCTCAAGCTTAGACTCTGTACGTCCAACTAGTACGACCGTCCCCCCGTCTCTCGCAATAATCTTAGCTAATGCTCCCCAATTCCACTTCCTGCTCCCGTTATGACTGCAACTTTATGATTAAATCGTGACACACGGACTCTCTCCCTTCCTTGTGAGCGCTTACAATTTTATATTTATATAAGACTAAATATTCTAATATCTAAATTATATACTACAGTTCTCTACTCCACAACAGAATCAACAAAAAAACAGACTGTTCGACAGCCTGTTTTTGCTATACATCTTTATAGTAAACATCCCATAAATAAAGACCGTGACCTGGTGCTGTCTTTCCAGCAAACCTTCGATCCCGTGCATTACGAATCGTAACCATCTCACCTGCATCTTTTTCACCCGTACCAACGGCTAACACAGTTCCGGTTATAATCCGCACCATGTTATACAAAAACCCGTTGCCCCGAAAAACGAACACAAGCTGATCGTCTGCATTGCGCTCAACCCTCGCCTCAAAGAGGGTACGAACTTTGTCGACGACATTCGTATTGCTCGCGCAAAAAGAAGAGAAATCAAACGTCCCAACTAAATGATCCAATGCTGATTGCATCGCTCTTTCATCAAGCTGTTTGTAAACGTGGTGAGCATAGTGTCGCGAAAATACATCCCGCTCTTGACCACATCGCACAAAATAACGATATTCCTTTGCGGCCGCATCAAAGCGCGCGTGAAAACCCGCAGATACCGGGACAGACTCGATGATTTGAATATCATCTGGTAAGTGGGCTCCCAATGCTTTTGACCAGCGATCAGCCGGTATTTGTAACGGAGAATCAAAGTGAATGATTTGTCCTTTAGCGTGCACACCGGCATCTGTTCGTCCCGATGCCGTGACGTTCACCTGCTGACCTTGATGAATACGTGCCAATGCTTGATTGATTTCCCGTTGAACCGTTCGCTTTTCAGGTTGCACCTGCCATCCAGAGAATTCGGTGCCGTCATAAGCGATTTTCACTTTCCATCTTTGCATCTTTTTCTCACCTCTTACACGTAACGGAGCATACCAAGGTACACCCGAATAACACAATCAAAACAATGGCAACTGTATCTTTTCCTTGCCATTTGAGAACACGCAGCTTCGTGCGCCCCTCGCCACCTCGATACCCCCGAGCATCCATCGCTGTCGCCATGTCTTCTGCACGTTTGAATGAACGGACAAACAGTGGAATGATAAACGCTGTCATCGTATTTAACCGCGTTTTTAAAGAACCTTTCGTAAAATCTGCTCCTCGAGCAGATTGCGCTTTAAGGATCCGATCCGCTTCTAACAATAACGTCGGAATCAGTCTTATGCTAATCGCCATCATCAATGCGATTTCGTGCGAAGGTACTCCAAACCGTTTGAATGGTCTCAAGTAAGCTTCAAAACATCGGTCAAATCGATGGGAGACGTCGTTAATGTTAACAGTGATGCAATGACGACGAGTGCTCCTATACGAATCGCAATAAACAAACCTTGGATGACTCCCCCGCTATAGACAGAAAACCCAAGTACCGTAAAGAGAACTTCTCCTTCATTCGTAAATAACGCATGCAAAATGAATGTAAAAGCAATCAATATGAAAATGGGGAGCATGCCTTTTATGAAGAATCGAAGAGGTACTTTGGATAACAAGACGAGCAAACTCACAAATGTAACGAGAATCGCATTTGTCATCACATCATTGGCTAAAAAGACAACAACGGCCATGAGTAGGACCGCTAAAATCTTTGAGCGAGCATCCAACCGATGAATCGGGGACTCAACAGGAACATATTGACCAATTACGATATTTTGGAGCACACTAATGTCCCCCTTTTTCTGGCCAATTTGTCATCAACTGCTCAGCGAGTTGTTCTGACGATTGGTTTGTAACATCTATCGACCAGTTGGAACGCCGAAGCGCCATCCCAATTCGAACAGCAGGTGGTACTGCTAAGTTCATAGCCGTAAGCGATTCAACTTCTCGGAACACATCGATTGGTTTTCCTTGTAACTTTACGCTGCCTTCATTCATGACAATGACGTCATCCGCATAATTCGCTGCATCTTCCATGTCATGGGTAACGAGTACCGTCGTTAATCCGTGTTCCTCATGCCAACTTCTAAACAATTGTAATAACGCTCGGTGACCCGAAGGATCAAGCCCAGCAGCTGGCTCATCTAATATTAATACCTCAGGTTCTGTTGCGAGCACACCTGCAATGGCTACCCGTCTCATTTGCCCACCACTTAATTGAAATGGAGACTCGTGAAGATAATCTTCGTGTAATCCGACCAAGTTTAAGAGCTCCGGAAGTCGCCTTTTTACCCGCTCTACCGACATCCCATGTTGAATGGGACCGAAGAGAATATCCTCTTCAACCGTTGAACCGAACAATTGGTGTTCTGGGTATTGAAATACCATTCCGACTTTTTTTTCGTAGTGGCTTAATTACTTTTCGCTTTACTCCTGGTTGCAAGACCGTAGAGCCTACGGTAACTTGTCCGCTCGTTGGGACAAGAAGACCATTGATATGTTGCATTAACGTCGACTTTCCAGATCCTGTGCTACCAACGACCGCAGTAAAGGAGCCTGAAGAAATGGAGACGTCAACGCCATTAAGTGCTCTCTTCTCAAACGGAGAGCCAAGCATATATGTATACGTTACATCCTCGAATTTGATGTGCACAGTGACTTCACCCACTCGTCTTCATCTAACAAATAGTTCGTTTGAAAGCCGTTCTCTACAAGATGTTTTTGAACTTGTAAGAAGTAAGGCAAATGAAAATCACGTTCAACGAGAAATTCTGGCTTTTGAAAGAACTCCTCTGCCTTAGAATCATTGATAATTTTCCCATGTTCCATGAAGACGACCCGGTCCGATTTGAGTGCTTCTTCAAGCTCATGAGTAATCATTAAAATCGTGATACCTCGTTCATGCAACTGCTTCATCGTTGCCATCACTTCTTTACGTCCTTTAGGATCAAGCATCGCAGTTGCTTCATCAAAGATCATAATATCCGGTTGTAAAGCAAGCACACCTGCAATAGCGGCTCGTTGCTTTTGTCCACCTGATAAACGATGAGGTTCCGCGGAAAGCAGTTCATCGACACCTACACGCTCACTAGCTGAGGCAATACGCTTAAGCATTTCATCACGATCAACTCCAGCATTCTCTAAGCCAAAAGCAATGTCATCTCGAACAGTCGCTGCAACAAATTGATGATCCGGATTTTGAAAAACCATACCGGCTTTCTGACGAATATTCCATATTTCACCTTCATCGTCTGTTGATTTACCTGCTACAGTAACCGCCCCTGAGGTAGGAGTTAAGAGTGCGTTGATCAACCTAGCTAGCGTTGATTTTCCCGAACCATTCGTACCTAAAATTGATACCCATTCTCCTTGTTTAATTGTAATGGAGAGATCTTGAATAATCCAATCTTGCTCGTCTGTATATTTGAAAAAAAACATTCTTACACTCAATTGTAGACAAACACTAATCCCCCCTTTTGTAATCAATAAAGAAAGTGTATCGATAAAAACGGTGCGAAGCAATCATGAACCCAAAGTAAATAAAAAAAAGGCAGTGACGAAGTGGTCCCCGTCCTGCCCCAAAACGAATGTTATACGAGTTCGATGACTGCCATCGGTGCACCGTCACCTTTACGTGGTTCCATCTTAACAATACGAGTGTAACCACCTTGACGATCTTCGTAGCGTGGACCAATTTCGCTGAACAATTTCTGAACTGCGTTTTGGCTATCACTTTCTTCGCTAACGTTCTCATTACGAATGAATGATGCCGCTTGACGACGAGCATGAAGATCTCCGCGTTTACCAAGTGTAATGACTTTCTCTACAATCGGGCGTAAAGCTTTCGCCTTCGATTCAGTCGTAACAATCTTTTCGTTGATAAGCAAATCGGTTGCAAGATCGCGGAAAAGAGCTTTACGAGCAGAGCTGTCACGTCCTAGTTTTGCGTATGCCATAATCGTTTCCCTCCTTCAACTGAGCCTATATCTTCTGTTTAGAAAGAGTTAAGCATTGCCCAATACTTTTACTCATTCTAAACAACGTGGATCCTTAATCTTCGTTACGTAAACCGAGACTAAGTTCACCAAGCTTTTCTTGTACTTCTTCTAGAGACTTACGTCCAAGGTTACGCACTTTCATCATGTCTTCTTCAGACTTCTGAGTGAGCTCTTGAACCGTATTGATGCCAGCACGCTTCAAACAGTTGTATGAGCGAACAGACAAATCGAGTTCTTCGATTGTCATTTCTAGCACTTTCTCTTTTTGGTCTTCCTCTTTTTCCACCATAATCTCCGCATTCTGTGCTTGATCGGTCAAGCCAATGAAGATGTTAAGATGCTCGTTCATAATCTTCGCACCTAGAGAAACGGCTTCTTCAGGACGGATGCTACCATCTGTCCAAACATCAAGTGTCAATTTATCGTAGTTGGTAATTTGACCAACACGAGTGTTTTCAACTTGATAGTTTACACGAGATACCGGTGTAAAAATCGAATCAATCGGAAGGACTCCGATTGGTAAATCTTCATGATTGTTTCCTTCAGCAGGAACATAGCCGCGTCCGCGTTTTGCTGTCATACGCATATGCAACTGTGCACCCTTTGTTAAAGTAGCAATGTGAAGATCCGAATTTAAGATATCTACGTCGCTGTCATGGTTGATGTCACGTGCAGTGACGACACCTTCTCCATTTGCGTCAATTTCAAGCACTTTTTCTTCATCCGAATGAATGTTCAGAGCTAGTTTTTTTCAAGTTCAAAATGATTGTTGTGACATCTTCAACAACGCCCTCAATCGTTGAGAACTCGTGAAGAACACTGTCAATTTGAACATTGGTAATCGCAGACCCTGGGAGGGAGGATAATAGGATTCGACGTAAGGAGTTCCCTAATGTCGTACCATAGCCACGTTCCAAAGGCTCCACAACGAATTTGCCGTATTTAGCATCCTCGCTGACTTCGATCGTTTCAATGCTTGGCTTTTCGATTTCAATCATATTATTTCCTCCTTAAAAACGTCGGAATCCGAAAAGGCGTGCATCGCACGTCTCTTCGCTTTTTCCTGAAAAGGCAGTGATTAACACTGTACACCATGCTTGTGGTTCCCACATCTAACCATTATAGTCACATTCCGGTTATTTAAACCTCTATGGTGTTAAACTCTCCGACGTTTCGGGGGACGACAACCGTTATGAGGTACCGGCGTCATATCACGGATGACATTAACTTCAAGTCCAGTTGCTTGTAAAGAACGAATTGCTGCTTCACGTCCAGCTCCAGGTCCTTTAACGGCAACCTCAACACTCTTCATACCGTGCTCCATCGCTGATTTCGCAGCGCTTTCTGCAGCCATTTGTGCAGCAAAAGGTGTTGACTTACGAGAACCTTTGAAACCAAGGTTACCCGCGCTTGCCCAAGAAAGTACATTTCCTTGAAGATCCGCGATCGTTACAATCGTGTTGTTAAATGTTGAACGAATGTGCGCAACTCCAGCATCTACTTGCTTACGTTGACGACGTTTGCGAGATGTTGTCTTAGGTTTAGCCATTTTAGTTTACCTCCTTATCCATTACTTCTTCTTGTTTGCGATCGTCTTACGAGGACCCTTAACCGTACGTGAGTTGTTCTTCGTTCGTTGTCCACGAGCAGGAAGACCACGACGGTGGCGGATTCCACGATAAGATCCGATCTCAATTAAACGCTTGACGTTAAGTGACTTTTCACGACGAAGGTCACCTTCTACGTTGTAGTTACCTACGACAGTACGAATACGTCCAAGCTCTTCATCAGTAAGATCACGTACACGTGTCTCAGTAGAAACTTCTGCTTCTTCAAGTACTTTTTCAGCAGTAACTTTACCGATACCGTATACATAAGTGAGTGAAATCACAACGCGTTTATCGCGAGGGATATCGACACCAGCTATACGTGCCAAATTCAAGCACCTCCTTGATATTTATCCTTGTTTTTGTTTGTGCTTCGGATTTGAACAGATCACCATAACCGAACCGTTACGGCGGATGACCTTACAGCGTTCACAGATCGGTTTGACGGACGGTCTGACTTTCATCCTGTTTCCCTCCTTCATGATCGGCATCCTTTGGGAGGCCCACGTCTGCTAAACTGTGACGTTTATTTATAACGATACGTAATTCGCCCACGTGATAAGTCATACGGAGATAACTCCACAGTGACTTTATCTCCAGGCAAGATACGAATAAAGTGCATTCGAATTTTACCAGATACGTGCGCGAGGATCTTGTGTCCATTTTCTAACTCGACACGAAACATCGCGTTTGGTAGCGGCTCAATGACTGTGCCTTCTACTTCGATAACATCATCTTTGGCCATGGATTACTCTCCTTCCTTTATTATAACAGGTTTCTCCCTGCAATACTGAATCAACCCGTGACGGATTTTGGCATTGGTCACTGAATCTGTCTGCTCGAGGCTTTTCTTAACCTCAGAAGAGATATACCCCATCTTCCGTAAATGGCGTACGTTCTTCTTCTTTGCAGTCTGAAACCTACGACCATCACCATCTGCGACACGAACAAAGTGAACATCGAGAATCGACACGACAATGTAATGATTGCCAGCATCTTTTCCTTTCAAGGCGCAAACAACCTCACCGAGATGATAAGCTGTTTCGTCCATCATGAACTCCTTTGTTAGGCTAGAGTCAATATCTCATAGCCTGTATCTGTAATAGCAATGGTGTGCTCAAAGTGTGCGCAATTCGCACCATCTGAAGTGACCACGGTCCATTGATCGTCGAGGGTATGAACATAACGTTCTTGCATGTTAATCATCGGTTCTACTGCCAACACCATACCAGGCTTAAGACGAGGTCCTTTACCTGGTGGTCCGTAGTGTGGAATTTGCGGCTCTTCATGCAAGTTTTGCCCAACACCGTGTCCCACATACTCTCTGACTACCGAGAACCCATGCTTTTCGACGTATCTTTGAATTGCATGAGAGATATTGGAGAGCCTTTCCTTGGGTTTTGCTTCTGCAAGACCCTCGTACAAGGCATCCCGGGTGACATCCAAAAGTTTTTGGTCTCGCTCATTGATCGTACCTACTGGGTACGTCCAAGCAGAGTCACCATGATACCCTTGGTATTTCGCACCAATGTCGATGGAGATAATGTCTCCATCTTTCAAAACACGCTTTCCCGGAATCCCGTGAACGAGTTCTTCATTGACAGAAGTGCATATACTCCCAGTAAACCCATGATACCCTTTAAATGATGGTTCTGCATCACGTGAACGAATGTAAGAATCGGCAATTCTATCCAACTCGGCAGTGGTAATTCCAGGTTGGATATGCTCTTTCAGTACAGCATGTGTTTCAGCAACGATTTGACCAGCAATTCTCATGATGCCAATCTCACGTTCAGTCTTCGTTATAATCATGCACGAAGACCTTTCAAGAGCTTATCGATTTGTTCATAGACAACATGAATGTCTTGATCGCCATCGATGTCCTTAAGGTAGCCCTTATTCGTGTAGAAATCTTTCAATGGTTGTTGCTGTTCAATGTTCACATCAAGACGTTTTTCAACCGTTTCCGGTTTGTCGTCTTCACGTTGAATCAATTCACTGCCGTCCACATCACAAACGCCATCGACTTTCGGTGGGTTGTAGATCACGTGATACGTTCTCCCTGAAGTAGGTGAAACACGACGACCCGCAAGACGCTCAACGAGCTTTTCTTTAGGGACATCAATGTTTAGAACGTAGTCGAGCGACCGGCCAAGGTCAGAAAGAATGTCTTCAAGCGCTTGTGCCTGTACTGGCGTACGTGGAAAGCCGTCAAGAAGAAATCCATCTTTGCAATCGTCTTGAGAAAGACGTTCTTTTACAATACCGATCGTCACATCATCGGGAACCAATTCCCCAGCATCCATAAAACCTTTTGCCTTCACTCCAAGTTCAGTTTGCTCTTTAATAGCAGCGCGGAACATATCACCAGTTGAAATATGAGGAATGTCATATTCACTCTTAATTCGATCGGCTTGTGTTCCTTTTCCTGCACCTGGAAGACCCATTAAAATTAAATCCATACTACCTCTCCTATCCGCTTGTCACTCTATACTTATTTAATGAAGCCTTTATAACTTCGTTTAATAAGCTGACCTTCAATTTGCTTCATCGTATCAAGGGCAACGCCCACGACAATGAGAAGCCCTGTTCCTCCAATTTGAATCTGCTGTGGTAAACCGAGCTGATTCGTAAAGAAGATCGGTATAATCGAAACTGTGGCCAAAAATAGAGCGCCGACGAAAGTGAGACGGTACAAGATTCGACGAATCGTAAGTTCCGTAGCTTTACCAGGCCGTACTCCAGGAATATAGCCACCTTGCTTTTTCAAGTTCTCGGCCATCGTTTCAGGATTCACTTGTACAAACGTATAGAAATACGTGAATGCAATAATGAGTCCTACATAAAAGATGAGCCAATTGGGTTATTATAGTTGAAGTTTTCAACGACCCATTGTGCAGCACCATTGCTGTCTGCAAAAAAAGCCAGCAACAGTAGGCGGGAAAATAAACAAAGCCATCGCGAAGATGACCGGTATTACCCCGGCAGAGTTAACTTTTAAAGGTAAGTGGGTAGACTGAGCTCCAGCAGTATTGCCTTGCCCTACAACCCGTTTAGCATACTGAATCGGTACTTTTCGAATCGCCTGTTGTACGAACACAACACCAACGATAATGAGTAAAACGCTAGCGCCAATAGAAGAATCGTGACGATCCCCATAAACATCTGATCGCCTTGATCTTGAATCTGCGTTGCGTATATCATGTTCACGCCATTTGGTATCCCCGCAGCAATACCTGAGAAAATAAGAATCGAGATTCCGTTTCCAACGCCTTGTGCAGTGATTTGCTCACCAAGCCACATCAAGAACGTTGTACCAGCCGTCATAATCAACGCAATCATTAAGTACGTTGTAATACTAGGATCTGGTATTAATCCAGGAAACTGTGTGTTGAAACCAATAGACATGGCCAATGCTTGGACAAAGGCTAACACAACGGTAAAATATCGTGTAAACTGCGCAAGCTTCCTACGCCCTGCTTCACCTTGCTTCGACCACTCTGTGAATTTCGGAACGACGTCCATCCTAAGAAGTTGAACGACGATCGACGCAGTGATGTATGGAAATACACCCATCGCGAAGATCGAAAAGTTCCCGAGCGCCCCGCCCCCGAACGTATCGAGGAAGCCAAAAGCACTTGCTTCGTCCTGAAACGATAACACATCACTATCTGCCCTGGTACAGGAATAAAAGTTCCCATACGATAGACGACAAGCATCAACAAGGTGAAAAGAATCTTACGGCGCAGATCAGCGACTCGAAATATATTGGCGAGCGCCTTAAACATTAGACCACCTCTGTTGTACCGCCGGCTCCTTCAATCACCTTAGTTGCAGATGCAGAGAACTTGTTGGCCTTTACGGTAAGTTTTTTTATCTAGACTACCGTTACCAAGAACTTTGATCCCATCGTTAGCTTTCTTTACGATTCCTTCTTCAATAAGAAGTTCCGGAGTTACTTCCGTACCTTCAGCAAATTGATTCAGGCTTTCTACATTAACAATGCTGTAAGTTTTACGAGTAGGGTTTGTGAATCCACGTTTAGGCAAACGCTTGTAAATCGGATTCTGACCACCTTCAAAACCACGTCTTACGTTACCGCCAGAACGAGATTTTTGACCGTGCTCACCACGACCCGCTTTGTTTCCACGTTTAGCACTGTATCCGCGACCAACGCGAATGCCAGATTTACGTGAACCCTCAGCTGGTTTTAACTCATGTAGTTTCATCCATGCGCACCTCCTGTCTTATCACCTGTGATTTATTGGTTGATCTCTTTAACGCTCAAAAGGTGGGATACTTTGTTAACCATCCCTCTGATCGCTGGATTGTCTTCTTGAACGACAGTATGATTGACTTTACGAAGTCCAAGCGTCTTTACCGTTACACGTTGGTCTTCAGGACGTCCGATCAAACTACGCTTGAGGGTGATTTCTAGCTTATTTGCCATGTCATTTCCCTCCTTATCCTAGCAATTCTTCGACGCTTTTACCTCGAAGCTTCGCTACATTTTCTGCTGTTTTAAGAGAAGTTAAACCTTCTAACGTCGCACGAACCATGTTAATCGGGTTGTTAGAACCGTGTGATTTAGAAAGAATATCTCCAACTCCACCTAGCTCGAGTACTGCACGTACAGGACCCCCTGCAATGATTCCAGTACCTTCGCTCGCTGGCTTAAGAAGTACTTTACCTGCGCCAAAACGTCCGATTAATTCGTGAGGAATTGTTGTTCCAACACGTGGCACGCTTACTAAGTTTTTCTTTGCGTCTTCAATCGCTTTACGGATCGCTTCTGGTACTTCGAGAGCTTTACCCATACCAAAGCCTACGTGTCCATTACGGTCTCCGACAACAACGACAGCTGCAAAGCGAAAACGACGACCACCTTTAACAACCTTCGCAACACGATTGATCGCTACTACTTTTTCTTCAAGATCCAGTTTGTTCGGATCGATCATAAATTTTCCCTCCTTCGACCTTTAGAATTTCAGACCTGCTTCACGTGCTGCATCTGCAAGAGCAGCTACACGTCCGTGGTATACATAACCGCCGCGGTCAAAAATGACGTTTTCGTATCCTTTTTCAATGGCACGCTTTCCTACAAGTGTTCCGACTTCTGTAGCAGCTGTAACGTTTCCACCGTGGTCAACGTTCACATCTTTATCAAGCGTAGAAGCAGCAACAATTGTTTCGCCCTTCACATCGTCGATCAATTGAGCGTAGATGTGGTTTGAAGAACGAAATACGTTTAAACGAGGACGCTCAGTCGTACCTTTGATCTTCAAGCGGATGCTTTTTTTGACGACGTTGACGTGCAACGTTTTTTGATGTTTTCGCCATGAGAATGTATCCTCCTTTCGTGCCGTTCGATCCATGAGTACGAGTCTTTCCAAAAGAAAGATCAAGTACCATTTACATTTACTTACCAGTTTTACCTTCTTTACGACGCACTTGTTCGCCAGTGTAACGAATTCCTTTACCTTTGTAAGGCTCAGGCTTACGTACTGAACGAATGTCAGAAGCGATCGCTCCAACTTTTTGCTTATCGATTCCACGAACGATTACTTTGTTGTTCGCTGGAACTTCGATTTCAATACCTTCGATTGCATCGAATTCAACTGGGTGAGAGTAACCAACGTTAAGAACGAGTTTGCTACCTGACTTTGAAGCACGGTAACCAACACCGACAAGTTCTAATGACTTTTCGAAACCTTGAGTTACACCTTCAACCATGTTACCGATCAAGCTACGCGTAGTACCGTGAAGTGAACGGTGTTCTTTATGATCAGAAGGACGGCTTGTTGTAAGCACATCATCTTCGATTTTAATTGCGATAGCTGGGTTAAATGTGTATGACAATTCGCCTTTAGGACCTTTAACGTTCACATGACTTCCGTCTAAAGTGATTGTTACATCTTTAGGAATTTCTAAAGGACTTACACCGATACGTGACATTCTGTCGCACCTCCATTCATGTCTAGCTTTTTTACCAAACGTAAGCGAGTACTTCGCCTCCGACTTTCTTTTGACGAGCTTCTTTGTCAGTCATAACACCGTTAGATGTTGAAATAACTGCAATACCAAGTCCGTTTAATACACGTGGAACTTCATCTGCTTTCGCATAAACACGAAGTCCTGGCTTACTAATACGCTTCAAGCCTGTGATTACACGTTCGTTTTGCTCTCCGTACTTCAAGAAAATGCGAAGAACTCCTTGCTTTTTATCATCAACGAATTCTACGTCGCGTACGAAACCTTCACGTTTAAGAATCTCCGCTACCTCACGTTTAACGTTAGAAGCAGGAAGTTCCAATTTATCGTGGCGCACCGTGTTCGCATTGCGAATTCTTGTTAACATATCTGCAACCGGATCTGTCATTACCATAATGTTGGACCTCCTTCCTTATCTAAGGATCTTACCAGCTGGCTTTTTTTTCACACCAGGAATCTGGCCTTTATATGCAAGCTCTCGGAAACAAATCCGGCAAAGCTTAAATTTACGAATAACCGAATGTGGTCTTCCACAACGTTCACAACGAGTATATTCACGAACTTTATACTTCTGAGTGCGTTGTTGTTTTGCGACCATTGATTTTTTTCGCCAAGAGTATTTCCCTCCTTCGACTTTTGTGACGCTATCCTCGTTACTTTTGGAAAGGCATGCCGACTTCTTTAAGAAGTGCGTGCGATTCTTCGTCTGTCTTAGCAGTTGTAACGATAACGATATCCATACCACGTACTTTATCTACTTTGTCGTACTCAATCTCAGGGAAAATTAATTGTTCTTTAACGCCAAGTGTGTAGTTTCCACGTCCGTCAAACGCTTTGTTTGAGACACCGCGGAAGTCACGTACTCGTGGTAAAGAAACGTGAACCAATTTCTCGAGGAAGTCATACATACGCTCACCGCGTAGTGTAACTTTCGTTCCGATTGGGTTTCCTTCACGAAGTTTGAAACCAGCGATTGATTTCTTAGCTTTAGTAATAACTGGCTTTTGACCAGCGATTTGAGCAAGCTCTTCAACCGCGCTATCAAGTGATTTCGGGTTGTTTACAGCTTCACCGACACCCATGTTGATGACGATTTTCTCGATCTTAGGCACAGCCATGACCGACGAATAGTTAAACTGCTCGTGTAAACGAGGCACGATTTCTTGTTTATAACGATTTCTTAAAGCGTTCATGATCAAAGACCTCCTTTCAGCAGGTGTTACTTATCGATGACTTCACCTGATTTTTTCGCAACGCGTACTTTCTTTCCGTCTTCTACTTTGTATCCAACGCGAGTTGTTCGCCGCTTTTCGGATCGATAAGCATAACGTTTGAAACGTGAATTGCTGCTTCCTCGTTAAGAATTCCACCTTGTGGGTTTTCTTGTGTAGGTTTCGCATGCTTTTTCACAACGTTGACACCTTCAACGATCACCCGCTCTTTAGCTGGAAGAGACTTAAGGATTACGCCTTCTTTGCCTTTATCTTTACCAGAGATAACTTTAACCTTATCTCCTGCTTTTACGTTCAATTTCGGCTGCGCCATTCATTCGCACCTCCTTGGTTCTAAGTGGCGATATATTATTTAAAGTACTTCTGGTGCTAGAGATACGATCTTCATATATTGCTTATCGCGAAGTTCACGAGCAACTGGTCCGAAAATACGTGTACCTCTTGGTCCTTTGTCGTCACGGATAATAACTGCTGCGTTCTCATCAAATTTGATGTAAGAACCGTCGTTACGGCGTACTCCACTACGTGAACGTACGATTACCGCGCGAACAACCTCACCTTTTTTTAACAACGCCACCTGGTGTTGCATTTTTGACGGTACACACAATTGTATCACCGATGTTTGCAGTCTTGCGTCCAGTACCACCGAGTACTTTAATGCAAAGAACTTCACGAGCACCAGAGTTGTCAGCAACTTTGAGTCTTGATTCTTGTTGGATCATTACGTTTGCCTCCCTTCAATCAAAGAAGTGTGTTAAATGATTACAGACTCTTCAACGATCTTAATGAGGCGGAAGTACTTATCTTTTGAAAGATGACGCGTCTCCATGATACGGACGATATCGCCGACTTTCGCTTCATTGTTCTCGTCATGAGCTTTGTATTTTTTTAGAGTAACGTACACGCTTGCCGTATAATTTGTCACGTTTGTACGTTTCAACAACGACAGTGATTGTTTTATCCATTTTGTCTGAAACAACGCGTCCAGTTAACTCTTTACGGTTATTACGTTCAGTCATTACGTTTGCCCCTCCTTTATTATCCACGAGTAATGCCGAGTTCTCTTTCACGAAGAACTGTGTTGGCTCTAGCAATTTCTTTACGTACGTGACGGATGCGGGCAGGATTATCCAACTGTCCAGTGGCTAACTGGAAGCGAAGGTTGAACAATTCCTCTTTTAGAGTCTTTGTTTGTTGTTCGATTTCAGTTGTTGTAAGATCTCTAATCTCTTTAGCTTTCATTTGCCTCACCACCCATATCTTCACGTTTTACGAATTTACATTTGATCGGAAGTTTGTGCGACGCTAGACGCAAAGCTTCACGTGCAACCTCTTCGTTCACACCTGCAATTTCAAACATGATTTTACCTGGCTTTACTACTGCTACCCAGCCTTCAGGAGCACCTTTACCGGAACCCATTCGAACTTCTAGAGGCTTTGCAGTGTAAGGCTTATCAGGGAAGATCTTAATCCATACTTTACCGCCACGTTTCATGTAACGAGTCATCGCGATACGTGCCGATTCAATTTGACGGTTTGTAACCCAAGAAGCTTCGAGAGCTTGAAGGCCATACTCGCCAAAGTTCACTTCAGTCCCGCCTTTTGCACGACCTTTCATGCGGCCGCGGAATTGACGGCGGTATTTCACGCGCTTAGGCATTAACATAATTAGTTGCCTCCTTCCTGTTTGCTCTTACCTTTCGTGGGAAGGACCTCTCCACGGTAGATCCAAATTTTAACACCGATTTTACCAAACGTAGTATCTGCTTCAGCAGTTCCGTAATCGATATCAGCACGTAGTGTGTGAAGTGGAACTGTACCTTCGCTGTAGCTTTCAGAACGAGCCATGTCAGCTCCGCCTAGACGTCCGTTAACTTCTGTACGGATTCCTTTAGCTCCAGAACGCATTGTACGTTGGATCGATTGTTTCATTGCACGACGGAATGAAACACGGTTTTCGAGTTGACGAGCGATATTTTCTGCTACGAGACGAGCATCCATATCTGCTTGCTTAATCTCTGAAATGTTGATGTGTACACGCTTGCCAGTCATATCGTTGAGCTTCTTACGAAGAGCTTCAACTTCTGAACCACCTTTACCAATAACCATTCCTGGCTTGGCAGTGTGAATGTTGATGTTCACACGACGTGCAGCACGTTCGATTTCAATTTTAGAAAGTGACGCGTCTTTAAGACGCTCTTCTAGGAATTCACGAATCTTTACATCTTCGTGTAAAAGATCAGCGTAGTCCTTTTCTGCATACCATTTAGACTCCCAGTCACGAATGACTCCGATTCGAAGACCGACAGGATTTACTTTTTGACCCACGTTCTATCCCTCCTTCTTCTCAGAAACAATAATAGTGATATGGCTTGTGCGCTTGTTAATACGTGAAGCACGTCCTTGTGCTCTTGGACGGAAACGTTTTAAAGTAACGCCCTCATCTACGTAAGCCGCACTAACATATAAGTTTTCTGCGTCGAGTTCGTAATTGTGCTCAGCGTTTGCAATAGCAGAGTTGAGGACTTTCTCAACGATCGGTGATACACCTCTTGGTGTATGACGAAGAATTGAGATCGCTTCTCCAACTTCCTTACCACGGACAAGATCAATAACCATCCGAGCTTTACGAGGAGCAACACGAACTTGTTTAGCAACTGCTTTAGCTTGCATGAGTGAACCTCCTCTCTAATTAACGGCGCTTCGTTTTTTTGTCGTCTTTATCGTGTCCACGATACGTTCTAGTTGGCGCGAATTCACCGAGTTTGTGACCGACCATATCTTCTTGGATGTATACTGGCACGTGCTTACGACCATCGTATACAGCGATCGTGTGTCCGACGAATTGCGGGAAAATCGTAGAACGACGAGACCAAGTTTTAATTACTGTTTTGCTATTCTCATCCATCGCTTCTACCTTCTTAAGCAAATGACTGTCAGCAAAAGGTCCTTTTTTTAAGGCTGCGTCCCATGCGAAAGCCTCCCTTCAAATGTGTAAAGTGACGATGATAGCGCCCCAGTTAAAGAAGTAGTTCTTACCACCGTCAGGCGCTTATTCGTCTTGTTCTCCGATTACTTACGCTTATGGTTGCGACGGCGAACAATATATTTATCTGAGTCTTTCTTGCCTTTACGAGTCTTGTAACCGATCGCAGGTTGTCCCCAAGGTGAAACTGGAGCCACACGTCCGATTGGTGCACGACCTTCACCACCACCGTGAGGGTGATCAGCTGGTTCATTGCAGAACCACGAACGACTGGACGTTTGTTCATCCAACGGCTACGTCCTGCTTTACCAATGTTAATGAGCTCGTGCTCAAGGTTTCCAACTTGACCGACTGTCGCACGGCAAGTAGAAAGAATCAAGCGGTTCTCGCCTGAACGTAGACGGATAAGAGTGTACTTACCTTCACGTCCAAGAATTTGAGCTTGCGCACCTGCAGCACGTACGAGTTGAGCACCAGCACCAGGCTTAAGCTCGATGTTGTGTACGTTCGTACCTACTGGAATGTCTCTAAGTTCAAGCGCGTTTCCTACTTTAATATCTGCATCAGAACCAGAGAAGAGTTTATCTCCTACTTTAAGTCCTTTTGGCGCGATGATATAACGCTTTTCACCATCGATGTAGTTAATCAAAGCGATGTTCGCAGAACGGTTCGGATCGTACTCAATAGTTGCTACACGACCTTCGATGTGATCCTTGTTACGCTTGAAATCGATGATACGGTATTTACGCTTATGACCGCCACCTTGATGA
Organism: Geomicrobium sp. JCM 19055; assembly: GCF_000698185.1. Classification (NCBI taxonomy): domain Bacteria; kingdom Bacillati; phylum Bacillota; class Bacilli; order Caryophanales; genus Geomicrobium; species Geomicrobium sp. JCM 19055. Next base: position 35,953 of record NZ_BAXL01000023.1, on the reverse strand, counting down.
CGAGTCGTTAAACGACCGTGATTGTTACGTCCAGCACGCTTCGATAAAGGAGCGAGCAATGTACGTTCCGGTTTATCCGTTGTAATCTCAGAGAAGTCTTTCCCTGTCATGAAACGACGACCGTTAGTGGTCGGTTTATAACGTTTTACTGCCATTTTGGTTTCCCTCCTTACTTATTTGATCTTAAGCTTCGCCGAAGATTTCGATCTCTTCGCTGTCTGCTGTAAGCGTAACGATCGCTTTTTTTCTTCGCTGGCTTAAAGCCTTCGAAACGTCCAAAACGACGATACTTTTGCTTGTATTTAATCGTGTTGACTTTCAAAACATCAACTTCGAAGATTTCTTCGATCGCTTGTTTGATTTGAGTCTTGTTCGCTCTAACGTCAACCTCGAATGTGTACTTCTTATCTTCCATCTGCTCAGTAGAGCGTTCCGTAATGACCGGGCGCTTGATTAAATCGCGTGCATCCATTAGCTCAGCACCTCCTCTACTCTCTCAACAGCTTCCTTCGTGATAATCACTTTGTCGTAGTTGATAACGTCAAGTACGTTTACGCCAGTGGCAGTAATTGTTTTGACGTTAGGCAAGTTGTTAGCAGACTTTTCAACGTTAGCGTTACGCTCTGCTGTAACGACAAGAGTTTTCTCAGCTGAAAGACTGGAAAGAATGTTGATCATATCCTTTGTCTTTGGAGCATCTAAGCTTAATTCATCTAATACGATAAGTGCATCGTTTTGAACTTTATCAGATAGAACTGATTTCAAAGCAAGACGACGAACTTTCTTCGGTAACTTGTAGCTGTAGCTGCGTGGTGTTGGTGCGAAAATCACACCACCGCCCTTCCAAATTGGGGAACGGCTTGAACCGTGACGTGCACGACCAGTACCTTTTTGACGCCAAGGTTTCGCTCCTCCGCCTCGTACTTCAGAACGTGTTTTTGCTTTTTGAGTTCCTTGACGAAGAGAAGCTTGTTGCATCACAACAGCGTCGTGAACAACATTTTCGTTCGGTGTAATCCCGAAAACGGCTTCAGCGAGTTCAACGTCGCCTACTTGTGATCCGCTTTGATTAAATACCGTTACTTTCGGCATGATAAGACTCCTCCTTTCCTCAAAACATTAGTTGCCTTTAATAGCACTCTGGATTTTGACGTAGCTCTTTTTAGCTCCTGGTACGTTTCCTTTAATAAGAAGCAAGTTGCGCTCTTCGTCCACTTGAACAACTTCAAGGTTCTGAACAGTAATTTGGCCGCCACCCATTTGACCTGGGCCTTCCATGCCTTTAATTACTTTTGCATCTTGCATCGTACCAAGTGAACCTGGACGACGATGGTAACGTGAACCGTGGCTCATAGGTCCGCGGGCTTGGTTATGGCGCTTAATTGCACCTTGGAAACCTTTACCCTTTGAAGTTCCAGTTACATCGATGATGTCGCCAACTTCAAATGTATTTACGCTGACCGTTTGACCGATTTCATGACTCGCAACATCGATATTGCGGAATTCACGAACGTAGCGCTTGGGCGCCGTGCTTGCTTTATCAGCATGGCCTTTTTCCGGTTTAGTAGAGCGTACAGGTTTCTTGTCGTCAGCTCCTAACTGAACCGCATCGTAACCATCATTTCCTTGTGTTTTCAACTGCATGACAACGTTTGGATCTGCTTGAACGACTGTTACTGGTACTACTTCTCCGTTCTCGCTAAAAATCTGTGTCATGCCGATTTTTCTACCCAAGATTCCTTTGGTCATCAGTCACACCTCCTGTAATAAATTACTTTAATAATTGTTTGTCCAAATAGACATCCTAACTAAAACGTTGATTAGAGTTTGATCTCAATGTCAACGCCAGATGGTAAATCTAAGCGCATAAGAGCGTCCACCGTTTGTGGTGTTGGACTGATAATATCGATAAGACGCTTGTGTGTACGCATCTCAAATTGCTCACGAGAGTCTTTGTACTTATGAGTCGCACGAAGGATCGTGTAGACAGAGCGTTCTGTTGGTAATGGGATCGGTCCGGATACGTTAGCACCTGAACGTTTCGCAGTATCAACAATCTTCTCTGACGACTGATCTAGAATGCGGTGATCATACGCCTTTAATCGAATACGAATTTTCTCTTTTGCCATGTTTAGCCCTCCTTTTTATCGCCTGATTTTCAGACCTACTCCGCAGAAATCCCACACACCCATCATGGCAAAGGGGCCGGGTGTGTCAGCAACCTTCTGCATCATCGCAATGACAACATAAAAACAGGAAATCCCGTGCGGATCTCCAACTTTGTCACACTTTTACTATTATAAAGGCTTTGCGCCTTGAATGCAAGGGGATTACGAAAGGAATTTCTTGCCTTGTTGTATCATTCAACAGACTTTGTTTGGTTTTCAATCACCAAACTTCATTATAACAAAAACAAACCACTAATGGAAGTATTCATTAGTGGTTTGTTTTTATTTCAGGATGGTGTTTCATCATCTTTAAAAATCATGTCAACGAGCTGTTGGAAACCGTCAATTTGATCTGTAATTAAAAAAAGCCGGCAAAAGTAAAACTGCTAACACTAACGCAGAACTAGACAAGATAACTCTTGTAACCATCTTTTTCATGATCTTCAAGACTGTTCCCTCCCTTTGGGTAAACAACATTATACTCTCACTATTCAAAATAGCAAGAGTAAATGTGTCTAACTTGTGACAGGGGGATTTAATAAAAAAAAGCACCCGCAAATGCGAGTGCTTTCGTAGCATTACTTAGTGATTGTAGAAACAACACCAGAACCTACAGTACGTCCACCTTCACGGATTGAGAAACGAGTACCGTCTTCAATCGCGATTGGAGAGATTAATTCAACTTCCATTTCAGTGTTATCTCCAGGCATAACCATTTCGATGCTTTCTGGAAGATTTACAACACCTGTTACGTCAGTTGTACGGAAGTAGAACTGTGGGCGGTAGTTGTTGAAGAATGGCGTGTGACGGCCACCTTCTTCTTTTGAAAGAACATAAACTTCAGCTTTGAAGTTCGTGTGTGGAGTGATTGTACCAGGCTTAGCTAGTACTTGACCACGAGTGATGTCCTCACGGTCAACACCACGAAGAAGTGCTCCAATGTTGTCACCAGCTTCAGCGTAGTCAAGAAGTTTATGGAACATCTCAACACCTGTTACTGTTGATTTTCTAGACTCTTCAGTGATACCGAGGATTTCGATCTCGTCACCTACGTTAAGAACTCCACGCTCAACACGGCCAGTCGCTACTGTACCACGACCAGTGATTGAGAATACGTCCTCAACAGGCATCATGAAAGGCTTATCTTTGTCGCGCTCAGGAGTTGGGATGTAAGCATCCACTTCGTTCATAAGCTCAACAATTTTCTCTTCGTAAGAAGCGTCGCCTTCAAGTGCTTTAAGTGCAGAACCAGCAACAACTGGAATGTCGTCTCCTGGGAAGTCGTACTCAGAAAGAAGGTCACGTACTTCCATTTCTACAAGCTCAAGAAGCTCTTCGTCGTCTACCATGTCAACTTTGTTAAGGAAAACAACCATTGAAGGTACACCTACGTTACGAGAAAGTAGGATGTGCTCGCGAGTTTGTGGCATTGGGCCATCAGCCGCAGATACTACAAGAATCGCTCCGTCCATTTGTGCAGCACCAGTGATCATGTTTTTAACATAGTCAGCGTGACCTGGGCAGTCAACGTGTGCATAGTGGCGGCTTTCAGTTTCGTACTCAACGTGAGAAGTTGCGATTGTGATTCCACGCTCTTTCTCTTCTGGAGCACCGTCAATTGCGTCATACGCCATTGCAGTACCTTTACCAGATTTTTTTATGAAGTACAGTTGTAATTGCAGCAGTTAGTGTTGTTTTACCGTGGTCGACGTGTCCAATTGTACCAATATTGGCATGCGTCTTGGAACGGTCAAATTTTTCTTTAGCCATTTGAGGATATCCTCCCTTAAATTAGTATATTTATAAAGCAAGAAAGGCTTAGGTGCTAACTAAAGCACGCTGCACCCTTCAAACTATTTAACTTGTTGGTGATTACTCACCAGTGTTTTTCTTGATGATCTCTTCAGAGATACTCTTAGGAACTTCTTCATAGTGATCGAAGAACATAGAGTACGTTCCACGTCCTTGCGTGTTTGAACGAAGTGCTGTCGCATACCCGAACATTTCAGCAAGTGGAACGAACGCGCGGATAGTTTGAGCGTTACCGCGTGCTTCCATACCGTCAACACGTCCACGACGTGAAGTGACATCACCCATAACGTCTCCCATGTATTCTTCTGGAACAACAATCTCAACTTTCATGAGTGGCTCTAGAAGAACTGGAGAACATTTCGATTTAGCTTCTTTGAATGCCATTGATGCAGCAATCTTAAACGCCATCTCGTTTGAGTCAACATCATGGTAAGAACCGTCAAAGAGACGAGCTTTAACGTCAATTACAGGATAACCTGCAAGAAGACCATTTTGCAATGATTCTTCAATTCCTTGTTCAACAGACGGAATGTATTCACGTGGAACTACACCACCAACGATGCCGTTCTCAAATTCAAAGCCTGCGCCCTCTTCATTAGGAGAGAACTCAACTTTAACGTGACCATACTGTCCACGACCACCAGACTGACGTACGAACTTCCCTTCAACTTCAGCAGCTTGGCGAATTGTCTCACGGTAAGATACCTGAGGAGCACCTACAACTGCTTCAACTTTGAATTCGCGCTTCATACGGTCAACGATGATGTCAAGGTGAAGCTCACCCATACCAGCGATAACAGTTTGACCTGTTTCTTCGTCAGTATACGTTTTGAATGTTGGGTCCTCTTCAGCAAGCTTACCGAGGCAACACCCATTTTGTCTTGATCGGCTTTAGACTTAGGCTCAACAGACAATGAGATTACTGGTTCTGGGAAGTCCATTGATTCAAGAATCACTAGGTTCTTCTCATCACAGAGTGTATCTCCTGTTGTTGTATCTTTAAGACCTACACCTGCAGCGATGTCTCCAGAGTAAACCGTTTTGATTTCCTCACGAGTGTTCGCATGCATTTGAAGGATACGACCGACACGCTCACGCTTGTCTTTAGAAGCATTCTTAACGTATGAACCAGAATCTAATGTTCCAGAGTACACACGGAAGAATGTCAATTTACCAACGTAAGGGTCTGTCATAACTTTAAATGCAAGAGCAGAGAAAGGACCGTTGTCGTCAGCTTCACGTACAACCTCTTCGTCGCTGTCTACTTTGTGTCCTTTGATCGCAGGAACATCAGTAGGAGCTGGAAGGTAGTCAATAACCGCATCGATCATTGGCTGAACACCTTTGTTCTTAAATGCAGAACCACAAAGAACTGGGTAGAATTGTACAGTAAGTGTTGCTTCACGAATTGCAGATTTGAGTTCTTCGTTGCTGATTGTGTCACCATCAAGATAACGCATCATTAACTCTTCATCAAATTCTGCTACCGCTTCAACTAGTTTCTCACGGTATTCATCTGCTAATTCACGGTGATCTTCAGGGATTTCACGAGTTTCCGTGTTTTGCCCTAAATCATCAAGATAATAGTAAGCTTTCATCTCAACAAGGTCGATGATTGCTTCAAAATCATCCTCAGCACCGATTGGTAGCTGAATTGGATGCGCATTTGCATCTAGACGATCATTTAGCGTCCCTACAGAGTATAGGAAGTCTGCACCCATCTTATCCATTTTGTTTACGAATACGATTCGTGGAACGTGATAAGTGGTTGCTTGACGCCAAACTGTTTCTGTTTGTGGCTCAACGCCTGATTGAGCATCTAGAACCGCAACAGCGCCGTCAAGAACACGTAGCGAACGCTCTACTTCAACAGTAAAGTCTACGTGTCCTGGTGTATCAATGATGTTAATACGATGATCTTTCCAAGAAGCAGTTGTCGCAGCAGAAGTAATTGTAATTCCACGCTCTTGCTCTTGAGACATCCAGTCCATCTGTGATGCACCTTCGTGTGTTTCACCAATTTTATGAGTACGACCTGTATAGAACAAGATACGTTCTGTAGCAGTCGTTTTACCGGCATCGATGTGAGCCATGATCCCGATATTACGTGTTTTCTCCAAGGAGAATTCTCTAGCCATGGTTTACACTTTCTCCTTTCAGCTAAATTCAGCTGATATTTATTTTTACCAGCGGTAGTGAGCGAACGCTTTGTTCGCTTCAGCCATACGGTGCGTGTCTTCACGTTTCTTAACAGCAGCACCTGTGTTGTTTGAAGCATCAAGAATTTCATTAGCTAGACGCTCTTCCATTGTCTTTTCTCCACGTAGACGAGCATAGCTTACTAACCAACGAAGACCAAGAGTCGTACGACGGTCAGGTTTTACTTCGATTGGAACTTGATAGTTTGCACCACCTACACGGCGAGCTTTAACTTCAAGTACTGGCATGATGTTCTTTAGTGCTTGATCAAAAACTTCAACTGGATCTTGACCACTGCGTTCACGGACGATGTCAAATGAAGCGTAAAGAATGTTTTGCGCTTTACCTTTTTTACCATCAACCATGATGCGGTTAATCAAACGCGTTACCAATTTAGAGTTGTAGATCGGATCGGCAAGCACTTCACGACGAGGTACAGGACCTTTACGAGGCATAACCAACCCTCCTTTCTGTCTCTATAGACGGGTTAAATCCCATTTAAATGTATTACTTCTTAGAACGTTTCGTACCATATTTAGAGCGACCTTGTTTACGGTCTTGGACACCAGCAGTATCCAATGCACCACGAACGATGTGGTAGCGTACACCTGGTAAGTCCTTAACACGACCACCACGGATGAGCACAACGCTGTGCTCTTGTAGGTTGTGTCCGATTCCTGGAATGTAAGCCGTAACTTCAATTCCGTTCGTCAAACGCACACGAGCATATTTACGAAGAGCCGAGTTCGGTTTCTTCGGTGTCATCGTTCCAACACGAGTACAAACCCCTTGTTTATGAGGAGAAGCTAAGTCCGTTTGAACCTTCTTAAAGCTGTTGTAGCCTTTGTTCAAAGCTGGAGCATCAGACTTCTTTGTTTTGCTTTTACGTCCTTTACGAACGAGTTGATTCATAGTTGGCATGATGTTTCCTCCTTCCTTCTATACTTCTCATGCAGCTTGCAAGATGAACCCTTCTAAATCAGCATTTTATAAGACCACTGTTCCAGGTGTTCACGTATGGGCAAAAGTAATGTTCTTACTAGCGGGAAACATGCACCCGCCAGTAAAAACATCGTTACTTTTTTTATCGCTACAGCCGCAGCATTGACCTCAATACCACAAGCTTTGCCGAGCTTTCTCATTGATGAAACGGTTGTTAAAGGCGTTCGCTTTCGTTTCGCTATGTCGATGACTTGCTTCGTTACTAAAACATCCGCATCAGCGGCAATGTAAGCTTCTTCAGCCAGTTCGGCTGATATTGCTTTCACTGTCGCTTTGACACCTACATAACGCTCACTTGCGTCCGCAATTCTATGATACGACATATCTTCACCTCAACACCGGTGAAATACGCGCACTTTGACATCTTATCAAACACGTCCTTAAGTGTCAACAGCAATTATATCAATCGTAACCTACTGTCTCTACTTCAGGTGCTGTTTCTTTTTCACTATCAGGTGTCTCGCCTTTTAGGCTACGGTATCTTTGCATACCTGTACCGGCAGGAACGAGCTTACCGATAATAACATTTTCCTTAAGTCCTAGCAATGCATCTTTACGTCCTTTAATTGCAGCATCTGTAAGGACACGAGTTGTCTCTTGGAATGAAGCTGCCGATAAGAAGGAATCCGTCTCAAGGGATGCTTTCGTAATTCCGAGAATAACAGGTGTTCCAACAGCAGGACGCTTACCTTTACGAAGTACATCGATATTCGCCTTATGGAACGCGTTAACTTCAACGAGTGTTCCTGGTAATACATCTGTATCTCCAGAATCCATAACACGGATCTTTCTAAGCATTTGACGAACCATAACCTCGACGTGCTTATCTCCGATTTCTACCCCTTGCATACGGTATACTTTCTGCACTTCTTTCAAGAGATACATTTGAACTTCATCAATACCCGTTACTTGAATTAACTCTTTAGGGTCAATTGAACCTTCAGTTAATGCTTCGCCAGCTTCAACTCGATCACCCTCAGCAATACGTACACGAGCACCATAAGCTGTCGTATAAGAACGAGTTTCGTATTCTCCACGAATAACGACTTCTTTCTTATCTCCAGCATCACGAATCTCTTCCACTGTACCACTAAGCTCAGTAATTAATGCCTGACCTTTCGGGTTACGAGCTTCAAATAACTCTTGAATACGCGGAAGACCTTGAGTGATATCGTCCCCGGCTACACCACCTGTGTGGAATGTACGCATTGTAAGCTGCGTACCTGGCTCACCGATTGACTGAGCAGCGATGATCCCGACTGCTTCCCCAACCTCAACATCACTACCTGTTGCAAGGTTGCGTCCGTAACATTGGTTACATACACCGTGTGACGTATCACACGTAAATACTGAACGGATCTTAAGTTCTTTAACACCTGATTCTACGATAGTCTTTGCAAGCTCTTCATGAATTAATTCATTCGGCTTGACAAGTACATCTCCAGTTTCAGGATGCTTTACTGTTTGGAATGAGAAACGTCCAACGAGACGATCGTATAGATTCTCAATCTCTTCTGTTCCATCACGCAATGCTGATACGACAAGCCCACGGTCTGTTCCACAATCATCTTCACGAACGATAACGTCCTGTGCAACGTCAACGAGACGACGTGTAAGATAACCTGAGTCAGCCGTTTTAAGTGCTGTATCGGCAAGTCCTTTACGGGCACCGTGCGTCGAGATAAAGTACTCGAGTACAGTTAAACCTTCACGGAAACTAGATTTGATTGGAAGTTCAATAATACGTCCAGACGGGTTTGCCATCAATCCACGCATACCTGCAAGTTGCGTAAAGTTTGAGGCGTTACCACGCGCTCCAGAATCACTCATCATGAAGATCGGGTTAGACTTATCCAGCGTCTTCATCAGACGTCCTTGAATGTCGTCTTTTGCGTCACTCCAGATTGAGATAATCTTGTCGTAACGTTCTTCTTCCGTAATTAAACCACGGCGGAACTGCTTAACGACCTTAGATACTTGCTCTTCTGCAGCATCAAGGATCTCTTGTTTTTCAGCTAAAACAACAATGTCAGCGACACCAACAGTAAGGCCTGCTTTCGTTGAATAGAAGAAACCGAGCTCCTTCATGCGGTCTAGCATTCGTGATGTTTCAGTGACTTGGAACTTCTTAAATACTTCTGCGATTACATCACCAAGGAAGCCTTTCTTAAACGGTGACACGATTGGGCGCTCTTGGAATGTTTTCTTTACGTCGGTTCCTTGAGGAACAAAATACTCAAGTGGCGTCGCTTGTTCTAAGTTCTTCGCTGATGGTTCATTAATATAAGGGAACGATTCAGGAAGAATTTCGTTGAACATAAGCTTACCGATACTCGTTAAAAGCAAATGACCTTTCGCTTCTTCAGGGAACGTCGTCTTTTCAATCGCGCTGACTGGAATCGCAATACGGGAATGCAAATGCACATAACCGTTTTGGTATGCAGTCAATGCTTCGTCACTATCTTTAAATACCGAACCTTCTCCAACTGCATTTTCACGCTCAAGAGTGAGGTAGTAGTTTCCGAGTACCATATCTTGTGATGGTGTTACTACTGGCTTGCCGTCTTTCGGGTTCAAGATGTTTTGAGCAGCTAGCATGAGTACACGTGCCTCGCTTGCGCTTCTGCCGATAGTGGTACGTGGACCGCCATTTGGTCACCATCAAAGTCGGCGTTGTATGCCGTACATACGAGTGGGTGTAGTTTAATCGCACGTCCTTCTACTAACGTAGGTTCAAATGCTTGAATCCCTAGTCTATGCAGTGTAGGTGCGCGGTTTAGAAGAACTGGATGCTCTTTAATTACTTCTTCTAATACGTCCCAAACTTCTGGTTGTACACGATCAACTTTACGCTTAGCACTCTTAATGTTGTGTGCTTGCCCTTTAGCGACGAGCTCTTTCATAACAAACGGCTTAAATAGTTCAAGCGCCATCTCTTTCGGGAGACCACATTGATACATTTTAAGGTTTGGACCTACAACGATTACCGAACGGCCAGAGTAGTCAACACGTTTACCGAGAAGGTTTTGACGGAAACGTCCTTGCTTACCTTTCAGCATGTGAGACAGTGATTTAAGAGGACGGTTACCCGGTCCTGTTACTGGACGTCCACGACGACCGTTATCAATCAATGCATCAACAGCTTCTTGGAGCATACGCTTCTCATTTTGTACGATGATGCTTGGTGCACCAAGGTCAAGAAGACGCTTCAAACGGTTGTTACGGTTAATTACACGACGATACAAATCATTAAGGTCTGATGTCGCAAAACGACCACCATCTAATTGCACCATCGGGCGAAGTTCTGGTGGGATTACTGGAAGAACATCTAAAATCATCCATGAAGGCTCATTCCCAGAGTTACGGAATGCTTCGATCACTTCAAGACGCTTAATTGCACGCGTACGACGTTGTCCTTGTGCTGTTTCTAATTCTTCTTTTAACATCTTCACTTCTTTATTTAAGTCAAGATCAGAGAGAATTTTACGGATCGCTTCAGCACCCATTTGCGCTGTGAAAGAACGACCGTACTTATCGTAGTACGCTCGGTATTCTTTTTCTGAAAGCAATTGCTTGTATTCAAGTGGTGTATCCCCTGTATCTGTAACCACGTAAGAAGCAAAGTAAATAACTTCTTCTAATGAACGTGGTGACATGTCGAGGACTAGACCCATACGACTTGGAATACCTTTAAAATACCAAATGTGTGAAACAGGAGCCGCAAGCTCAATATGTCCCATTCGCTCACGACGCACTTTCGCACGTGTTACTTCAACACCACAACGGTCACATACAACACCTTTGTAGCGAACACGCTTATATTTCCCACAATGACATTCCCAATCTTTTTGGGGTCCGAAAATACGCTCACAAAACAAACCGTCTTTTTCAGGTTTAAGAGTACGATAGTTAATCGTCTCCGGCTTCTTCACTTCACCACGAGACCAGCTGCGGATCTTATCCGGTGAGGCTAGACCTACTTTCATGTATTCAAAATTATTGACATCGATCAAAGGGTGACCCTCCCTTTCCTGCGCTCTGTTGTCAAAGGGGCTAAATGGCGATAGTAAACATCAAACGTGCAAAAGAAAGATCCAGCTTTGGAACTTTCTTTTGCAACTTCCCTTTAAGCGTTCTCCGTAGATTCTAACTTAAGTTCATTCGATCGTTTGATTGTTCTTCTTCGTCGTCCAGCTCTTTCATTTCAATCTCTTCTTCATTGCTTGAAAGCATTTTTACATCCATACCTAAACTTTGAAGCTCTTTAATCAATACTTTAAATGATTCAGGAACTCCTGGTTCTGGTACGTTTTCACCCTTAACGATGGCCTCATACGTTTTAACACGTCCGACAACATCATCTGATTTCACCGTTAAGATTTCTTGCAACGTGTATGCAGCGCCGTATGCTTCAAGCGCCCATACCTCCATCTCACCGAAACGCTGACCACCAAATTGAGCTTTACCTCCAAGTGGTTGCTGTGTAACGAGAGAGTAAGGTCCAGTTGAACGAGCGTGTAGCTTATCGTCAACCATGTGTGCAAGTTTAATCATATACATGACACCGACAGATACTCGGTTATCAAAGGCATCTCCTGTACGACCATCGTAGAGAATTGTTTTACCATCTCGAGCCATACCCGCTTCTTCTAACGTCTCCCAAACATCTTCCTCACGCGCACCATCAAATACTGGTGAAGCAACATGAATACCAAGCTGACGTGCAGCCATTCCTAAGTGCATTTCAAGCACTTGTCCGATATTCATACGCGATGGTACCCCAAGTGGGTTAAGCATGATGTCAATTGGTGTTCCGTCAGGCATATATGGCATATCTTCTTCTGGAAGAATTCGAGAGATAACACCCTTATTACCGTGACGACCGGCCATCTTGTCACCTTCGTTGATCTTACGCTTTTGAACGATATAGACACGAACAAGTTGGTTTACGCCTGGTGGTAATTCATCGCCATCTTCACGGTTAAAGATCTTCACGTCAAGGATGATTCCATCCCCACCGTGCGGAGCACGAAGTGACGTGTCACGCACTTCACGAGCTTTCTCACCGAAGATTGCATGAAGTAAACGCTCTTCTGCTGTTAGTTCCGTCATCCCCTTAGGAGTGACTTTACCAACGAGAATGTCGCCGTCTTTGATCTCAGCACCGACTCTAATGATTCCTCGCTCATCAAGATTACGAAGTGCATCTTCACCGATGTTTGGTATATCACGAGTAATCTCTTCTGGTCCGAGCTTCGTATCACGTGATTCCGATTCGTATTCTTCAATGTGAATCGAAGTAAAGACATCGTCTTTAACGAGTCGTTCACTAAGGATAATGGCATCCTCATAGTTGTAACCGTCCCAAGTCATAAAACCTACGAGTACGTTACGTCCAAGGGCCATTTCCCCTTTATCCATAGAAGGACCATCTGCTAGAACTTCACCACGATCAACAACGTCACCTTCAGCAACGATTGGACGTTGGTTATAACTCGTTCCTTGGTTAGAACGGATATATTTAGACATGCGGTACACGTCATCATCTGTTTCAACTTCTTTACCTTCAACGTCAACCAAGCGACGAATTCGAACTTCACGAGCAGTTACTCGCTTAACGACACCACGGTGCCTTGAAACAACTGCTGCTCCGGAGTCTTTAGCAGAAACATATTCAATACCCGTACCAACTACTGGCGCTTCTGGCTCTAGTAACGGAACCGCTTGACGCTGCATGTTCGCTCCCATTAAGGCACGGTTCGAGTCATCATTCTCTAAGAATGGAATCGAAGCCGTTGCGGCAGAAACGACTTGCTTTGGTGATACGTCCATGTAGTCGATGCGATCTTTACTTACGATCGTATTTTCTTCACGGAAACGAGCAATAATGTTATCATCCACGAACGTTCCATCATCTTGTAACTTCGCATTCGCTTGTGCAACGACGTAATTATGCTCTTCATCAGCAGTCAGGTAATCAATTTGTGCAGTTACTCGACCTGTTTCAGGATCAACACGGCGATACGGCGTTTCCATAAAGCCAAACGCGTTCACTTTTGCATAACTGGAAAGTGAGTTGATCAAGCCGATGTTCGGACCTTCCGGCGTTTCAATTGGACACATACGACCGTAGTGAGAATAGTGAACGTCTCGAACTTCCATTCCTGCACGCTCACGAGTAAGACCACCTGGTCCAAGCGCTGATAAACGACGCTTATGCGTCAACTCAGCTAATGGGTTCGTTTGATCCATAAACTGAGACAACTGTGAACTACCGAAGAACTCTTTAATTGACGCGATCACCGGGCGAATGTTGATTAACGCCTGTGGTGTAATTTGACTAGGGTCTTGAATCGACATACGTTCACGTACGACACGCTCCATACGGGAAAGACCAATTCGGAATTGGTTTTGTAGTAATTCTCCAACTGAACGAAGACGACGGTTTCCTAGGTGATCGATATCATCTGTGTTTCCAACCCCATGTAAGAGGTTAAAGAAGTAACTGATTGACGCAATAATGTCTTCAGCAGTAATGTTCTTAATGCTTCGGTCAATCTCACCGTTACTGATCACCTGAATTGTTTGCTCACCTTCAGGATCATTCGGTGCATAAATCTTAATTGATTGAACGGTAATATCTGTATCTTCAACGACACCATCTGCAACAGTGTACGTTTTAAATCCTAGATCATTTTCGAAGTAAGGAAGTAGACGATCCAACGTACGACGATCGATTAATGAACCTTCCTCTGCAATCACTTCACCAGTTTCAGGATCTGCTAGTGTTTCAGCCAACACTTGATTAAAGAGACGATCTTTAATGTGAAGTTTCTTATTGATCTTATAACGACCTACATTTGCAAAGTCATAACGTTTCGGATCAAAGAAACGGGACTCTAAAAGACTACGAGCATTATCTACTGTTGGTGGCTCACCAGGACGTAGACGCTCATAGATTTCTAGTAAAGCTTTCTCCGTGTCTTCGGTATTATCTTTCTCTAATGAGTTACGCAAGTATTCGTTCTCACCAATAAGATCAACAATATCTTGGTCCGCACCAAATCCGAGTGCACGCAACAATACAGTAACAGGAATCTTTCTTGTACGATCGATTCTTACGTATACGATGTCTTTTGCATCGGTTTCTAATTCAAGCCAAGCACCACGGTTCGGAATGACAGTTGCAGTGAAACCTTTCTTGCCATTCTTATCGGTCTTACGGCTATAATATACACTTGGAGAGCGGACGAGCTGGGAAACGATGACACGTTCGGCACCATTAATCACAAATGTACCTGTATCCGTCATTAATGGGAAATCGCCCATGAATACTTCTTGTTCTTTAACTTCTCCTGTTTCTTGATTCATCAAACGAACCTTTACTCTAAGTGGTGCAGAGTACGTGACGTCTCGTTCTTTAGAATCCTCTACAGAATATTTCGGTTCACCTAAGCTGTAATCAATGAATTCCAGCACGAGGTTACCCGTAAAATCTTCAATTGGTGAAATGTCTTGAAACATCTCACGAATTCCTTCGTCAAGAAACCATTGATAGGAAGCTGTTTGAATCTCAATGAGATTAGGAAGGTCTAATACTTCACTAATCCGCGCGTAGCTTCTTCGCTGGCGATGGCGTCCATACTGAATGAGTTGACCTGTCAACGAATTCACCCCTCAAATCCGCGTATTTTTTTAACTGAAAATATCCCTTTAGTCCCGGCATGACTGTACCATTCATTGTGAAAATGGGGGATGTAATCAAACACATCAATGTGATTGATGCCGAAGTTCATTTAAGAAACTTCGTGAATGCACAAAAAGGCTCATACTTAATAGGATAAAAATACCAACCTTTTTTTCTCGTATTCACTTATTGTTCCCGTTCATCATAACCTTTATACTTCCTTTTTTAACAACTTTTTTTGTTCTAAAAAAAGTACGGTTATACGCATTAGATGATATTATCACAAACCGAGTTCAAGGTCAAATATTTTTTTCATTTATTTATAGCATCGATAGAGAGAGTAACCTTTGCTCTTCCCTTCTTCTACGACTTCTTTGAACAACTCTTCTAATTTCTTTTTCGTAGAAGGGGCACCTTGCTTTTTCTGAATAACGACCCAGAGTTCCCCTCCATCAACTAATCGTTTGTGGGCTTCTTCAAAAAAAATGATGCACAACCGCTTTCCCCGCTCGAATAGGAGTTTGTGACGATCGATGCAAATGTTTTCTCTTCCGGAATCGCTTCATACCCCGACCCATGAACGATTGTTACCTGTTTCTCTACGTGATTGCGAGCCGCATTATCTTTCGAAAGCTGGACTGCGCGTTCATTCACATCAGTCATCCAAATTTCTCTACCTGTATCGCTTGCAATCGATATACCTAGCGGACCATAGCCACAACCAACATCTAATACCGGACCATCAACTGCAGGGGCTTGATACGTATCTGCCAAGAACATACTGCCAAAATCGACGCCACCTTTAGAAAAAACCCCTCGATCTGTTAAAAACGTATAGTCTTTCTCTTTAATTGTAACCCCAACCGTTTGTCGCTCACTACTTACCGTTGGTTTTTTATCATAATAATGCGCGGACAACTACTTCACCTCTTCTCTTAGAAACTTCTATTAAGAATCTTTTCTTTAGAAATTACGTTATTTAAACGAAAAGACTCCCCCACATATCGCAGGGAAGTCTTTTCATATAGAAGTCAAATTACTTGATTTCTACTTGTGCACCAGCTTCTTCAAGTTGGCTCTTCATGTCTTCAGCTTCGTCTTTGCTTACGCCTTCTTTAAGTGTCTCAGGGGCACCGTCAACAAGCGCTTTTGCTTCTTTAAGACCAAGACCTGTGATTCCACGAACAACTTTGATAACGCCGATCTTAGAAGAACCAGCAGAAGTAAGAACTACGTTAAATTCTGTTTGCTCTTCAGCAGCACCTGCGTCTCCTCCACCAGCTACTGCAACTGGAGCTGCAGCTGTTACACCAAACTCGTCCTCGATTGCTTTAACTAGGTCGTTCAACTCAAGAACTGTCATGCTCTTGATTTCTTCAATAATTTGCTCTTTAGCCATTGTATATTCCTCCTTCAGGAATGTTAAAAATTAGGTGCTTACGCACTTTCTTCTTTTTGATCTGCGACTGCCTTAGAAGCCAATGCAAAGTTTCTGATTGGCGCTTGTAGTACGCTGAGTAGCATAGATACAAGTCCTTCGTAAGAAGGAAGTTCAGCAATCTTCTTAATGTCTTCAACAGAAGTTACGCTACCTTGAATAACACCCGCTTTAATTTCTAAAGCTTCGTTTTCTTTCGCGAACTCGTTTAAGACTTTCGCTGCTGCTACTGCATCTGTTTTGCTCGTAGCAATCGCTGTTGGACCTACAAGTGTTTCGTCAAGCTCTGTAAGGCTTGTCTCAGCTGTTGCGCGACGAGTCAATGTGTTTTTGTACACTTTGAGCTCAACGTCTGCAGCACGGAGTTTGTTACGCAATTCCGTGTCTTGACTCACGCTTAGACCACGATAATCAACAAAAATGATTGACTCACTGCTGTTAAATTTCTCGACGATCTCATCAACAACTGCTTGTTTTTGTTCGAGTACACTGCCCATTGTTCCACCTCCTGAAAAATTTGCCGTTCAGAGGATCAAAAAAAACTCCCCTGTCCATGAAGCACACAGACAGAGGAGATTCCGAATGACACGCAGTGTCATTTTATAGGATCGATACCTCGGCAGGATTTACGCACAATCGTGCACCTACTGTCTGCGGCAGTATATTTAGCTATTAACCGTTTTTAATTATATAAAACGGTTACCCAAAAGTCAATACGGCAAAATTAGCCAGAGATTCCAGCAGTACTTACTTTAACACCAGGTCCCATAGAAGAAGAAACCGCGATGTTTTTCATGTACGTACCTTTTGCTGCAGAAGGCTTAGCTTTTGCAAGGATATCAACAATTGTCTTGAAGTTTTCGAGCAATTGCTCTTCTGTAAATGACACTTTTCCAATTGGAACGTGTACATTTCCAGCTTTTTCAACGCGGTACTCAACTTTACCCGCTTTGATTTCATTGACAGCTTGTGTAACATCCATTGTTACAGTACCCGTCTTAGGGTTTGGCATAAGGCCTTTTGGTCCAAGAACACGACCAAGCTTACCAACTTGCGCCATCATGTCTGGTGTCGCAACAACAACGTCAAAGTCCATCCAACCTTGTTGATTTTGTTAACGAGTTCTTCTTCACCTACAACGTCTGCGCCAGCTTCTTCAGCTTCTTTAGCCTTTTCACCTTTAGCGAAAACGAGTACACGTTGAGTTTTACCAGTTCCGTTTGGAAGGACAACAGCGCCACGGATTTGTTGGTCCGCTTTACGAGGGTCTACTCCAAGACGTACTGCAACCTCAACTGTTTCATCAAAGTTTGCCGGAGCAATCTTTTTCACAAGCTCAATGGCTTCGCTTGCATTGTATTCTTTATTTACATCGACTTGTTTCTTAGCGTCTGCATATTTCTTACCGTGTTTTTTTAGCCATTTCTAACAACTCCTCTTTTTGTGGTTTTAACGGTTTGACCTCCCACGCTTAATCGCTAGAGAAGATTCATTCCTTTTAGAAAGACGACTGCTTCGTAACAACAATCAAGGTTGCAAATGACCCGTTAGAAGGCTCATCGCAACCTGTCTTGATCATTTTATAAGGATTAATTATCCTTCAACAGTGATACCCATGCTGCGTGCTGTACCTTCGATCATCTTAACAGCAGCATCAATATCAGCAGCGTTCAAGTCTCCATCTTCGTTTCAGCGATTCCACGTACTTGCTCAGCAGTTACTGATGCAACCTTCACTTTGTGTGGTTCTCCAGAACCAGACTTAACGCCAGCTGCTTCTTTAAGAAGAATTGCTGCTGGTGGAGTCTTTGTCACAAACGTAAATGAACGGTCTTCATAAACAGTAATCTCTACAGGAATGATAGTTCCTGTTTGCTCCTGTGTACGTGCGTTGAACTCTTTACAGAAGCCCATGATATTTACACCAGCCTGACCAAGGGCAGGACCGACCGGTGGTGCCGGGTTAGCTTTACCTGCAGGAATCTGTAGCTTAACTACGGTTTCAACTTTTCTAGCCACGCGACACACCTCCTTCGTTCGTAATGTGGTGTTTCGGGTTGTTACACCCTCCCACTTATTGACCAACTGTCAGCAAGACAGTTGAAGCAAACATAAAAATCTTATCACTTATACTTGCCTTTTTCAAGTGGAAAATCCAGTTATGAAAGTTTTTCGACTTGATGGAACTCAAGTTCAACAGGAGTCTCTCGTCCAAACATGTTGACGTGGACTTTGACTTTTTGCTTCTCGAGACTAATCTCTTCCACTGTACCTGTAAAGTCTGTAAATGGTCCTTCTTTAACTTTCACCGACTCTTTAATTTCAAGATCTACTTCAGCTTTCGGTGCTTCAACACCCATTTGACGTAGAATCGAGTCAACTTCATCTGGCAAAAGCGCTGTCGGTTTCGAGCCAGCACCTGAAGAGCCAACAAAACCTGTTACTCCTGGTGTGTTTCGAACGACATACCATGAGTCATCGGTCATGACCATTTCTACAAGCACGTACCCAGGGAACGTCTTACGATTTACCGTTTTTGTCTTTCCGTTCTTCGTTTCTGTTTCTTCTTCCACAGGAACGAGCACACGGAAAATCTTATCGAGCATTTCCATTGACTCGACACGTTTCTCTAGGTTTGCTTTAACTCTGTTTTCATACCCAGAATACGTATGAACAACATACCAATTCTTCTCCATAGGTAGTCAGCCTTTCAGGCTGCCGCCCTCCTCTCTATACAACAAAAATACGCTTATAGGAACAGCCTAACAAGTTCCGAGAAAGCAAAATCAACAATGGCAAAGAAGATTGACATGAAAATTACCGTTACGAGGACAATCTTCGTATATTTAAAAAGCTCACTCGGCGTCGGCCAAGTTACTTGTTTCATTTGTTTGCCGACTTCTTTTAGAAATTGCACTGGATTGGTCACTTGCAGGACACCCCCCGAAAATATGAAAACGTAGTTTCAAGCGTATCAATATTTCTGAACATAAAAAAAACAACCGTATCGACGGCGTTTTGAGTGGATTGCTTTCATCTATCATTATAGCCAAAAATCTCAATCTACTATACAGTCGCAGAATATCATAGAACGAAACAACTGTCAATGAAGCACAAGGCCACACGACCTTGCACCACAGCTAAATCTCAAAACCAATAGAAGATTCTGCTATTTTAAATTGTAAAAATATTAAGTGTGTACGTATCTTTTCTCAACGTAACGTTCGAGCTTACGCTTCACTCGTTGTAATGCGTTATCAATTGATTTCACGTGACGATTCAAGTCAATCGAAATCTCTTGGTACGATTGTCCTTCCAAATATAACCTTAATACCTGTTGCTCAAGTTCACTTAGCACTTCGCTAATCTTCAATTCAATGTCTGTTAGTTCTTCTTGATTAATGAGCATTTCTTCGGGGTTACTAATTAACGAACTGCAAACCACATCCATTAATGTACGATCCGACTCTTCATCATACATCGGCTTGTCCAATGAAACATATGAATTCAACGGGATGTGTTTCTGACGAGTGGCTGTCTTTATAGCCGTTATAATCTGACGTGTAATACAAAGTTCTGCAAATGCCCGGAACGATGAAAGCTTGTCCCCATTAAAATCTCGAATGGCTTTGTAGAGGCCGATCATTCCTTCTTGAACAATGTCTTCATGATCTGCACCGATTAAGAAATATGACCTTGCTTTCGCACGTACGAAATTCTTGTACTTGTTGATTAATTGTTCCAAAGCAGTGGAGTTCCCGTAACGAACAGCTTCTACGAGTCTTTCATCTTCGCTGATTACATCCTTGTTCTCTGATCTAACAACCGTCTGATTGTTTTCTAAGACGTATGCGCTCATGACAATCCCTCGCCCTCGACTTCGGTGTGTGTGAACTAAGTATATAGCAGTCCAGGACGAGAATCAATAAGTCAATGACCTTTTCGACGCCATTTGTCAAAGAATTCAGCAACTTCTTCACTAAGCGCAATGTTCCCTTTTTTTGAGGTTGACTCGACATCTTTTACGGCTTGTCCAATCGTACGTTCGACATCTTCAACTTGAAGTCGCAACTCTCTTGCTGAAGTACGTAACGCACCATTAGCAAAGATAACCCGCTGCTCTACGTGATCTGACGTTGCGACATAGATTTGCGTGTTCACGTTCTTCAATTGTTTTGCTAGCCGTTCAATCCGCTCATCAGCCGTTTCTTTTTGCCTCGTATAGATGACTTCAACTCGGTAGAGGTGATCTTTCGCACCGATTCCTTTTACAAGGTGTGCATCAAACACAATGATGACATTGCGCCCAGTGATCGCCTGGTATTCAGCCATCTTTTCAATGAGCGCATCTCTTGCATCAATCAACGATTGTTTTTTTAGTTTAACGAGTTCCGGCCAATCTCCGATAATATTATAGCCGTCAACAATCACATACTCTTTCATCATCACCGCACCCCTACGAGCGCTTTCTTTGAACTTCGTACATAAAAAGACTTCCGGCAACCGCTGCATTGAGCGAGGTAACTTGTCCCATTAGAGGGATGCTATACAAAAAAATCACACGATTCTTTTACGAGACGGCTCATTCCCTTGCCTTCACTTCCAATAATTAGACCGAGTGGCATGGAAGCATCCAATTGCTTAAAATCTCCGTCGCCTTTTGCATCACTACCAATCATCCATAATCCACGTTCTTTGAGTTCAGCAATCGTTCTAGCCATATTCGTTACTTTGACGACAGGTACGTGAGCAATTGCTCCCGCTGAAGCTTTCGCAACTGTAGACGTAAGCCCGCTCGCTCCACGCTTTGGAATGATCACCCCATCTGCACCTGCTGCATCTGCCGATCGAAGAATAGACCCTAAGTTCTGTGGATCTTCAATGCCATCAAGCAAAATAAAAAAAGGCGCGGTGCCTTTCGCTTCTGCACGTTGGAATAACGTTTCCATGTCCGAATAGTTGTGCGCTGCAATGGAAGCGATAATGCCTTGATGGTTTTTATGGCCCACAAGTGTATCGACTTTTTGTTTAGGAACAAAATTCACGACGATGTTTTGCTCTTTAGCCTTTTGAGTAATCTCATGAATGGACGCCTTTTTGACTCCTTCAGCTACCCAAATCTTTTGCACTGATTGCGAAGAACGTAACGCTTCAGTAACCG
Source organism: Geomicrobium sp. JCM 19055 (assembly GCF_000698185.1). NCBI lineage: Bacteria > Bacillati > Bacillota > Bacilli > Caryophanales > Geomicrobium > Geomicrobium sp. JCM 19055. The sequence goes on along the minus strand of NZ_BAXL01000023.1, from coordinate 14,487 downwards.
CGTTTCGTCCCGCCAACCATTCATCTTGTTGTTCTTTCATCATGATTCCTCCTCATCAGTCCTAGCAATCGCCTCGTTCATCAATTGTTCCAAACGGGTCTTATCACACGCAAGGTGCACATAACCAATCAACGCTTCAAAGCCTGTACTATATCGATACGTTTGAACGTCTGTGTTCTTCGGCAAACTTCCCGATTTCGCATTACGCCCTCTGCGGACAATTGCTTCTTCTTCTTCGGTTAATTGCTCATTTTCTAACCAGTAATGAAGCGCACTCGCCTGTGCTTTTGCACTCACATATGACGTTGCCGCTTTGTGCAGTTCATTCGGTTTTGCCATTCCCCTTTGTACGAGGAAAGAGCGTACATGCAGCTCATAAACTGCATCGCCGATGTACGCTAATGTTAATCCGTTTAACTGTTTATACTGTGAAGATTGCATCGTTTAAACCCTCTTCCATCTCGTCCCTTGAGCCGTATCTTCCAACAGAATGCCACGCTCTTTTAAATCATCACGAATTCGATCTGACTCTTGGAAATTACGCTCACTTCTTGCTTGAATCCTTTGTTCAATTAACGTCTCAATCTCATCATCAAGAAGTTCCGCTTCTGGTACAAACGATACGCCAAGTACTGTGCCCCACTCTTTTAGTGTTGTCATCATTAATTCTAATACACGTTTAGAAGTGTTTGGTTCCTGTAGGTAGCGATTTCCTTCTCGAACAAACTCAAAAACATTCGTAATCGCATTCGCAGTATGGAAATCATCATCCATATCATCAATAAAACGCTTTTTAAATTGCTCAATGCGATTTTCCATCACATCTGATTCACCTAAGTCAGCCGTTTCTTGGATTCGATGTTGAACGTTTTCAGCAAACGTGTGGATTCTTACTAGACCTGACTTCGCTGATTCAAGTAACTCGTTGTTAAAGTTTAACGGATGGCGATAATGCGCTTGTAAAATGAAGAATCGAATGACACTAGGATCATACGCTTTAATCAGATCATTTACTAACACAAAATTACCGAGTGACTTTGACATTTTTTTCGTTATCGATTTGAATGTAACCATTGTGTAACCAATAGTTCGCCATCTTCTTTTCATTAAGGCTTCTGATTGAGCCACTTCATTTTCATGGTGTGGAAACGCAAGGTCTTGACCCCCCGCATGGATGTCAATTGTGTCACCGAGGTATTTCTTAACCATTGCTGAACACTCAATATGCCAACCCGGTCTCCCCGAACTCCACGGCGCTTCCCAATTCACTTCCCCATCCTTTGCCTTCTTCCACAATGCAAAGTCTAACGGATCACGCTTTTGTTCACCTACATCAATACGTGCACCTGAACGAAGGTCATCGATCGATTGACCTGACAACTGCCCGTATGAAGGGAACGCTTTTGTATGGAAGTAAACGTCTCCGTCCGCTTCATAAGCATAACCTTTATCAACTAACGCTTGAATAAACTCTATAATCTCAGGCATCGTCTTCGTTACACGCGGGTGTTCGTCGGCTTCTTTCACACCGAGCGCTTTCGTATCCTCATGGAATTTCTCAATAAAACGTTCCGCTAGCTTAAAAGCATCTTCTCCATTTTCTTTAGCAGCTTTAATAATTTTATCATCAACATCTGTAAAGTTTGATACGTATTCCACTTCGTATCCTTTATATTGTAAATACCTGCGCACCATGTCAAATACGACGACAGGACGTGCGTTCCCAATGTGAATGTAATTGTATACCGTAGGTCCACATACATACATTTTCACTCGCCCTTCTTCTAAAGGACGAAACTCTTCTTTACTACGAGTTAACGTATTGTACATATGAATAGCCATCGGCTTCACTCTCCTTTATGCTCTTGCTTCAACTCTTTTAACTCTCGGCGCAAGCGTTCAACCTCTTTTTCGAGTAATCGAAAACGCTCGTTCTCTGGATCGGGTAATTGATGGTGATCCAAGCTATCGCTCACACGCACTCCATCTTGGACAACAACACGTCCTGGAATCCCAACTACCGTACTGTTTTGAGGCACTTCATTTAAAACGACTGCTCCAGCTCCAATGTTGGAATTGCGACCAATTGTCATCGATCCTAGCACCTTTGCGCCAGATGCAAACAAAACATGATCTTCCACTGTAGGATGCCGTTTTCCTTTTTCTTTCCCTGTTCCACCAAGAGTTACTCCTTGGTAAATCGTTACATCATTGCCAATTTCACACGTTTCCCCAATCACCACACCCATGCCGTGATCAATAAACACACGCTGACCAATTTGTGCGCCCGGGTGTATTTCAATTCCTGTAAAGAAGCGACTAATTTGAGATAAGACTCTTGCAAACAAAAAGAGTTTCTTTCCCCAAAACCAATGCGCAATCCGATGAAGCCAAATCGCATGAACCCCAGAATACGTTAGAATGACTTCGAATCGACTTCTTGCTGCAGGATCTCTCGTAAACACAACATCAATGTCGTTTTTGAATGTCCGCCACATGGCCTCCCCCTCATTCTTTCCAATCGTTTATGTTTATTCCTATTCCATTAAAAACACGGTCATTTTTTTCTTAGCTTACCCTAATCGGTTACGTACTAAGCTCTACTGTAACAAACATTGCTTTATCTGACGAAAGAAATGATTCCAAAATAAAACGCCCCTGTGCTAAGGCACAGAGACGCATTCCACGTGGTTCCACTCTGTTGAGGCACGTCTTTCTATACCCCACTCATTCGTTAATAACGGCTCTTCACCGCTTTTGCCTACTTGATGTTCCCTTTCAGCAAAAGACTCCGAGGTGCATTTCAGCAAGGTGACGATTCAGCCTTTCCCACCAACCGGCTGTCTCTGGAAATCGCCGCTCTTGCTTACTTTCCTCATCTACATGTTTTACATATGTTATTGTTGTGCTGCTTTTTGAACTCTCTTTAAAACCGTTTCTTTTCCAATCAGTTCAATTGCTTTTGGCAATTCTGGTCCATGTGTTTGACCACTAACAGCGACACGGATTGGCATAAACAATTGCTTGCCTTTGTAGCCTGTTTCCTTTTGAACGGCTTTAATCGATTTTTTTAATTGCATCCGCTTCAAATACATCCAGCGACTCGATTTGTGTTGCAAAAGCATTCATAACTGCGGGCACATGCTCAGAAGCAATGACTTCTTTCGCTTCTCCATCATAGTCTACGTCTTCTTTGAAAAAGAGTTCCGTTAGCTCTACAATTTCTGCAGCGTAGTGCATTTGCTCTTGATACATGCTCACGAGTTCAGTGACCCACTTGTGGTCGTCATCAGACAACGTCTCTGAAATTTTGCCTGCTTTTTGCAAGTACGGAATACAAAGCTCCGTAACACGCTCTAAGCTTGCTGCTTTCATGTATTGATTTCCTACCCATGCAAGCTTCGCTTCATCGAAGACAGCAGGTGCTTTCGATACACGGTCTAAGCTAAACTGCTCTTTTAATTCGTCGAGAGTGAAGATCTCTTCTTCACCTACTGGAGACCAACCAAGTAACGCTAAGAAGTTCACAAGCGCTTCTGGTAAGTACCCGTAATCTTGATATTGCTCAACAAACTGCATAATCGACTCGTCACGTTTGCTCATCTTCTGACGATCTGGATTTAAAATAAGTGGTGCATGTGCGAAGGTCGGTTGATTCATTCCTAGTGCGTTAAAGACCATGACTTGTCTCGGCGTATTGGACAAGTGCTCTTCGCCACGAATGACATGAGAGATCTTCATTAAATGATCATCAATCGCAACCGCAAAGTTGTACGTTGGAACACCGTCTGTTCTTGCAATAACAAAGTCACCAATTCCATTCGCTTCAAAAGTTACTTGTCCACGGATTGCGTCATCAATGACAATCGTTTCACCTTCAGGCACTTTAAAACGTACGACAGGTTCAATACCCTTCGCTTCGTATTCGGCACGTTGTTCTTTCGTTAAGTTACGATCACGACCGCTATACTTCGGCATTTCACCGCGCGCAATTTGCTCTTCTCGCTCTTTCTCAAGTTCTTCGGTCGTCATATAACAGTAGTATGCTTTGTCTTCCTCAAGAAGTTGATTTAGATACTTCGTGTACGTATCCATTCGCTCCATGCTTCGGTAAGGACCGTAAGGACCGCCTTCATCTGGACCTTCTTCCCAATTCACGCCTAGCCACTTCATACTGCGAAGAAGCTTGTCCGTTGCCACCTCGATGTTTCGAGCTTGGTCTGTATCTTCAATACGGATAATAAAGTCGCCATTATGTTTCTTTGCAAATAGATAATTAAACAGAGCTTGTCTTGCGCCACCAATGTGCAAATGTCCAGTTGGACTTGGTGCAAAACGTACACGTACATCTGCTGTCATTAAAAACACCGTCCTATTTAGTTCTTATCGTTAGTATAGCATGCAAATGCCTAGATTCATGCATTAATCTTCAATGAGTAATACCGTCGCAAGCGAAGCAATTCCTTCTTTTCTACCTGTAAATCCAAGCTTCTCGGACGTCGTTGCTTTCACATTCACTTGACCAATCGTTACCTCTAATAGCTCACTAATTCGTGTGCGCATGTCTTGAATATGTGGTGCCATCTTCGGCTTCTCAGCAATAATCGTACAATCAAGGTTCCCAAGCTTTAAACCTTTGTCGGTAACAAGCTTGTACACCTCTTGTAGTAATTTAGCCGAGTCAGCCCCTTTATAAGCCGGGTCTGTATCAGGAAAGTGCTTACCAATATCTCCTTCTGCGACCGCTCCAAGTAGCGCATCTGAAATTGCATGGAGCAATACATCTGCATCTGAATGTCCTTTTAGGCCAAACTCATAATCAATCTTCACCCCACCTATGATGAGGTCTGTATCTCTTTCCAATGCATGGACGTCAAACCCTTGTCCTATTCTCATTCTGAATCTCCCCTTCCTTGTCGCTGACGTAAAATAACATTCGCTACTGCTAAATCAAAAGGCGTTGTTAATTTAATATTGTCCTCACTACCAAAAACGACGGTCACTTCTTTCCCCATATACTCAACAAGGCTTGTGTCGTCTGTTCCGACAAATTGACTCGTAAAAGCATTTTGGTAGGCTTCATAAATCATTGGATATGTAAATGCTTGTGGAGTTTGCACAGCAACTAGCGGTTTTCTCGGTACAGTTTCTACAATGTTCCTATGCTCATCAACACGCTTGATCGTATCTGTAACTGGAGTACCTAATACGGCTCCTTGCTCGGCGGTTACGTGAGTTAATAACTCATGTATTTGTTCAACTTCGATAAAAGGTCTCGCTCCGTCATGAATGATAACCATCCCTTCACGATCGTCTACCGCTTTAATCCCTTCAAACACACTTTCTTGCCGTTCCGCTCCGCCTTCAATGACTTTATCGACTTTCTTTAACGCATATTGTTGGAATAAAGCTTCCATTTGTGTAATTTCTTGATGATTAGCAACAACAATCACTTGCTTACACATTGGGTCTCTTTCAAACACTTGTAATGTATGAATAATTACAGGGCGATCATTTAGTTGTAGAAATTGCTTATTCTTTCCCGCTTTCATACGTTTTCCCTGACCTGCTGCAGGAATGATCACGGTATACGTCATAATCGCTCTGCCCCCTTTATTCAAAGTAAAAAGGTCGTACAAAGACGACCATTCTTAATCATACAACTAGAGAACCGCATAAGGCAACTGTCTCAACTGCCATCATTTACGGTTCTCTCGTTAATAAACTTATAATGCTTTTTCTTTCTCGACAATCTTTGGTTTTGCAAAGATCATGCGACCTGCACTCGTTTGTAAAACACTCGTCACGATGACTTCAAGATGCTCGCCAATATAGGAACGACCTTCTTCAATCACAATCATCGTACCGTCATCGAGATAGCCGATACCTTGTTTTTCTTCCTTGCCATCTTTAATGACCTGAACGTGCATTTCTTCTCCTGGTAATACTACCGGTTTCACAGCATTAGCCAGATCGTTAATATTCAGAACAGAAACACCTTGTAAATCACACACTTTATTCAAATTAAAATCATTCGTTACGACAATCCCATTTGTCTTTTGTGCCAACTTTACAAGCTTACTATCGACACCTTGAACATCATCAAAGTCAATGTCTTCAATTTTCACTTGAACTGGGAGTTCCTTTTGAATTTGATTTAGAATATCTAACCCTCGTCGACCACGATTACGCTTTAATGCATCCGAAGAATCTGCAATATGCTGTAATTCATCAAGAACGAATTTTGGAATCACAACGGTTCCTTCAAGAAACCTCGTCCGACAAACATCCGCGATTCGACCATCGATAATAACACTCGTATCAAAAATCTTAATCGGTACTGCTGAATCCGATGAAGACTGTTCATCTCGTTTCTTATCTTTATTACTCATCTTCCCAAAACTCGATACTAAAGAGACGAGCTCATCCCGTTTTTGTGACCCGATTCTGTAACCAAAATACCCAAACAAAATGGTAATAAAGATTGGGAGAACCTGACTTAAGATCGGAACTGAAAATTCACCAATCGGAATACCAATGAGGTAAGCCACCGTCAAACCTAACACTAAACCAATCGTACCGAACAATACATCGGTAATTGGAGCTTTCACAATCGCTTCTTCCACAATACTCATCGCTCTAGCAATTGGTCCTGCTAACCATAAGCTTAACAAGAAGAATATCCCTGCCCCAATTAACCCGCCCACATAATCACTCGCTATCCAGCCGGGTAGCTCTAGGGATAAAATTGAAATAAGTTCGGGATAAAAAATAAAGCCGAGCGCACCGCCAAGAATAACAAAGAACACTTGGACGATTCGTTTTAACATAACTTCCACCTCCTACCACTCATTATGGACAACGTTTGAGTCTTCTATCTTCGATCTGAGAAATTCATAGAATCATTTCTTAGAGGTGAAGATTACTATACATTGTAACCCTTACAACGGCGTATCAATCACATTAAATATGACGATCAATAAACAACTGTTCTTGAACCCTCTCTAACCCTTCAACGACTAGTCTTGCACGGGTTTCGCCAATTCCTTCTACATTTTCCAAGTCTTCCAAAGTCGCCTCTGTCATCGCGCTAATTGTCTCGAAATATTGGACAATGTTGTCAATTACAGCCGATGGCAATCTCGGTATACGATGTAAAAGACGGAATCCCCTTGAATGTAAAACTGGGTCTTGTTCCCTCCGTAGCTTCAATCCAAGTAACTTACGAATGTATTCATCTGTAAAGGAATGTTTAGCACTACTTTGTTGCAACGCATGGAACGCCTCTTCAGCTTTGATCTCATCCTCATTTACATAGTCTTTAAAGAGTAGAAGAGCTTCTTTTTCAACGTTTGTGAGCAACTCATTTAATTGCATTGTAATAAGACGACCTTCATTCCCTAGTTCATGTACGTAAGTAATGAGTTCACGTTTCACACGTAAAACCATTTCGATACGGTGAATGACAGGTGCTACATCTTGGAATGATACAAGTCCTTCAAACTCTAATGCACCAAGGTTTGTCATGCTTTGGTCTAAAACCGCTTTATATTTTTCGAGTGTCTGGATCGCTTGGTTTGCTTTCGTTAAGATAACACCCATTTCTTTTAACGTATATTTAAATTCACCTTGATATAGCGTAATGACATTTCTTCGTTCAGATACAGCGATGACTAACTCCCCAGTTTGCCTTGCCACTCGTTCTGCTGTGCGGTGACGCATGCCGGTTTCATCAGAGAACACTTTATTGTCAGGGATTAACTGTACGTTTGCATAGAGGATTTTTTTGGATGTCTTTACTTAAAATAATCGCACCATCCATTTTTGCAAGTTCGTACAATTGGGCTGCAGTATAAGGTGCTTGGATATGAAAGCCTCCATCAACAACCTTTTTTTACACTGTCGGTATACCCAACGACAATGAGCCTCCAGTCCCTGCACGCAAAACATTATCAATTCCATCTCTTAATGCTGTTCCTGGGGCCAAAAAAAGGGAATACATTTTCAATAAAATGATTGCGACTAATCTCTGACATTACGATTCTCCTTTACTTGCTATCTTCTTTTTGCTCGCTCGCCTAACATGACGGCAAGTGCTTCGTCTAAAGAATGTACTCCGATCACTTCAACCCCTTTCGGAACGGTCCAATCACCGAGGTTTTTAGCTGGTACAATACAACGTTTGAATCCAGCTTTGCACACTCTTTCACACGCTCTTGAATTCTTGATACCCGTCTAATCTCTCCGGTCAAACCTACCTCACCGATGGCGACATCTGTAGGCTTTGTAATTTCATTTCGAAAGCTCGAAGCAATACTAATCGCAATCCCCAGGTCAACGGCAGGCTCATCAAGCTTCACGCCACCCGCAACGTTGATATACGCATCCTGATTTTGTAATAACATCCCGACTCGTTTTTCTAGCACAGCCATCAAGAGCGATACCCGGTTATGGTCGACGCCTGTTGCCGTTCTTTTCGGGTTAGCATAGCTTGAAGGGGCAACTAATGCTTGTAGTTCTACGAGTACTGGTCTTGTCCCTTCTAAGGAAGCAACAACAATTGCTCCTGCTACACCGTTGGTCCTCTCCTCTAAGAATATCTCAGATGGATTTAACACTTGGCGGAGTCCTTGCTCTTTCATCTCAAAAATCCCAATTTCATTCGTCGATCCGAAGCGGTTTTTTACCGCTCTTAAAATCCGATACGTATGATGACGCTCGCCTTCAAAATAAAGAACTGCATCAACCATATGTTCAAGCATTTTAGGGCCTGCAATCGCTCCTTGCTTCGTCACATGACCAACGACAAAAACAGCAATCCCTTTTGATTTTGCCATCTTCATAAACATACCCGTTGATTCTCGTACTTGAGCTACACTTCCAGGAGCTGACGTAATGTCAGGTGTTTGCATCGTTTGTATCGAGTCAATCACAACAACTTCAGGACTCACTTGATCAACAGCTAACTCGATCGCTTGAGTATCGGTTTCAGTATAGACGTACAACTGATCTGATTGGGCATGAAGACGCTCAGCGCGCATCTTGGTTTGTTTAACGGACTCTTCACCCGATATGTAAAGAATCTTTCGCTTGTTTTCAGCAAGGATGGCCGACAGTTGCAAAAGTAGCGTCGACTTCCCAATTCCTGGGTCACCACCGACGAGTACAAGTGAACCTGGAACAATGCCACCTCCGAGTACACGGTCTAACTCTGACAAGTTCGTTGACATTCTCGGTTCATCTTCTCGCGTTACTTTTGTAATGACTTCTGGCTTCGACTTTGTGCCAGACAATCCCGCCATCGTAGCGGTTGATCTAGATTTTTTTAGGAGTTTCTAATTCTTCAACTAACGTATTCCAGTTCTGACAGCCTGGGCATCTGCCCATCCATTTCATGGACTCGTAGCCACACTCTTGGCAGACGAACTTTGTTTTTGTTTTTGCCATAATTCCCTCCCTTTATTTGTCGTGTTTTATCGAATAACGTTACATGTACAGAAAGAGCCGGGAAGTGTCCCGGCTCTTCTCGCAATTACGTGGTTGCCGTTTCTTTAAGCTCGACGACAAACTCACCATCTTTATAGTCGATGACCGCTGTTTCACCTTTTTTTAATGCGTCCTCTCAGAAGTTCTTCAGAGAGTCGGTCTTCCACTTGTTTTTGCAATGCACGACGAAGTGGTCTAGCCCCGTATTCTGGATCAAATCCTTCATCTGCAATCTTTTCTTTTGCTACTTCAGTTAGTGAGAAGTTAATTTCTTGTTCGGCAAGACGCTTTTGTAATTCCTCTGCCATGAGACCAACAATTTCTTTAATGTGTTTCTTCTCAAGACTATGGAAAACAATTGTCTCATCAATACGGTTCAAGAACTCTGGGCGGAACGTTTTCTTCAGCTCTCCCATAACCTTGCCTTTCATATCTCCGTATTTCGCATCTTCCGATTGTGTCGTAAACCCGACATATTTGTTTTCTTTTAATGCACTAGCACCAACGTTTGAGGTCATAATGATCGCGGTATTTCTAAAGTCGACTTTACGCCCTTTAGAATCCGTTAAGTGACCGTCTTCAAGTACTTGTAGCAAAATGTTAAACACATCCGGGTGTGCTTTCTCAATCTCATCGAGCAAAATGACTGAGTAAGGCTTTTGACGAACCTTCTCTGTTAATTGCCCACCTTCATCATACCCTACGTAACCTGGAGGAGAACCAACGAGACGACTTGTCGAGTACTTCTCCATGTACTCAGACATATCTACACGAAGAACTGCATCTTCGTCACCAAATAACGTCTCAGCTACTGCTCGAGCAAGTTCAGTTTTACCAACACCTGTAGGCCCTAGGAAAATAAACGAACCAATTGGTCGCTTTGGATCTTTAAGCCTGCGCGCGCACGGCGAACTGCTTTCGAAATAGCTACAACGGCTTCATCTTGACCAACGACACGATTGTGAAGAATATCTTCCATTCGAAGTAATCGTTCGGTCTCTTCTTCAGCCAGCTTAGCAACAGGAATTCCCGTCCAGCTCGCAACCACCTCAGCGATGTCATTCATTGTAACTTCGGTATTCTCTTGCCCTTGTTGCTCTTTCCATTCATCTTTTAATTGGTCCAGCTCTTCACGCAAACGTTGTTCACTATCACGTAATGAAGCGGCTTTTTCAAATTCTTGACTTTGAACAGCTGCATCTTTTTCCTTACGTGTTTCATCGAGCTTTTGTTCCATATCTTTTAAGTTTGGTGGTGCTGTATAGGAACGTAGTCGAACCTTTGAAGCTGCTTCATCGATCAAATCAATCGCCTTATCTGGTAAGAAGCGATCAGAGATGTAACGGTCACTCATTTTAACCGCTTCTGAAATGGCTTCATCAGTAATTGTCACACGGTGATGTGCTTCATAGCGATCTCGTAATCCAAAGAGAATTTGCTCAGATTCATCAAGTGTCGGCTCATTTACATGAATCGGTTGGAAGCGGCGTTCAAGTGCTGCATCTTTCTCAATGTAACGACGATACTCATCTAATGTCGTCGCACCAATGCATTGCAGTTCACCTCGGGCAAGGGATGGCTTCAAGATATTCGAGGCATCAATCGCACCCTCTGCGCCACCTGCACCAATTAGTGTATGCAACTCATCAATGAAGAGAATGACGTTTCCAGCTTGACGGATCTCTTCCATAACCTTCTTCAAACGATCTTCAAATTCACCCCGGTATTTCGTTCCGGCTACAACAGTACCCATATCAAGCGTCATCACACGCTTGCCACGAAGCGTCTCAGGAACTTCATTTGCTACGATGGCTTGCGCAAGCCCTTCTGCTACTGCTGTCTTACCAACCCCAGGCTCGCCAATTAACACTGGGTTGTTTTTCGTTCTTCTTGATAACACTTGGATTACACGTTGGATCTCAGTTCCGCGTCCAATGACAGGATCCAAGTTTTCCTCTTTAGCAACGTTTGTTAAATCTCTTGCGAGACTATCCAGTGTTGGTGTGTTGACATTTCCGCCAGCTACACCTCCGCCTTGTTGTGTACCGCTGCTTGAAGACTCGTTACTACCTAGAAGTTGTAACACTTGCTGGCGTGCTTTATTCAGACTCACCCCAAGATTATTTAGCACGCGAGCGGCTACTCCTTCACCTTCACGAATGAGACCAAGTAAAATATGCTCTGTACCTACGTAAGAGTGGCCAAGTTTTCTGGCTTCATCCATAGATAGTTCAATGACTTTTTTTAGCACGTGGTGTATAGTGAGGCGTTTCTTGTACCGTGGATTGTGAGCTTTCCGAACCAATTAGGTTCTCCACCTCCACTTGTACTTTCTCTGCACCTAAATTGAGTGCTTGCAAGGCTTTAGCAGCAATCCCGTCTCCTTCACGAAGAAGTCCAAGAAGGATGTGCTCCGTTCCTATATTCGTATGACCAAGTCGCACGGCCTCTTCCTGTGCAAGTGCGAGCACTTTTTGAGCGCGCTCTGTAAATCGGCCAAACATCATGGTCACTCACCTCCGTCTAATATGTTTTCTAGCCTTAATCTTTCGCGAATCAACGACGCACGTCGTTCATCACGTTGTTCTGTCGTTAGTGCTTTCTTCGCGTACTGTTGAAGAAACGCTGGTTGAATAAGAATCATGAGTTCATTGAGAATCTTCGCGTCGATGCCTTCAATTAAGTCAAGATCAATGCCAAGTCTTACATTCGATAAATGCGATGCCGCTTCTACTGATTCTATGATACGACTGTTCGCAAGGATACCGAAAGATCGATAAACTTGATCAATCATTTGTAATCTCTTGGACTCAAGCAGCTTTTCTCGTGCAATTCGTTCTCGCTCAATCAACTGCAAAACGACACTCCGCAAATCATCAATGATATCTGCTTCCGTCTTTCCAAGTGTCATCTGATTGGAAATTTGAAACAGATTCCCTTTAGTTTCGCTACCTTCACCGTATATTCCTCTAACGACAAGACCAATTTGATTAACTGCAGGAATAATTCTTGATAATTGTTTTGTAGTTACGAGTCCCGGAAGGTGCATCATCACCGATGCGCGAAGCCCTGTTCCTACGTTTGTAGGGCAACTCGTTAAATAACCGCGCTTTTCATCATATGCATAATCAACGTTTGCCTCAACCCAATCATCCAAAGCATTTGCAGCTTCAAATGCTTCACTAAGTTGCAACCCTGGATATAGACATTGAATGCGTAAATGATCTTCTTCGTTCACCATAATACTTATGGATTCATCATCACTGAGTACGACCGCCGCTTCTTCGGAACCTTCCGCAAGCTGAGGACTCGTTAAATGTTTTTCAACGAGGACGTGTCGCTCAATGTCTGACATGTTCTTTACTGCAAACCAAGATAAGTTTCCGATTCCATCAAGCGTCGTTTCAGATAGATTCTCGTGTAAATAGCTGTACACCGACTTTGCATCTTCATTAGAGGCTTTAAATGGAAACGAGTAATTAGAAAGGTTTCTTGCTAGACGAACACGACTACTTAAAACGATTTCATCATTTGGACCCGGCTGATTCATCCAAGGGCTAATCGCTTCAGAAATAAATTGTTCAAGCGACATCATTCATTGCCCCCTTCATCGTTTTGTTCACGTTGTAGAGCACGAATTTCATCTCGGATGATCGCAGCTTCCTCAAACTCTTCGTTTTGAATATAGAACTGCATCTTTTCCTTTAACTTTGTAACCTTACGCTTGTGCTCAAGCTTTCCCCCTATACGCTTTGGAATTTTGCCTCTATGAACATGATTGCCACCATGGACACGTTTTAGTATGGGATCGAGCTTTTCTTCAAAAGCTTGATAACAATGTGAACATCCAAATCGACTATTTTGTACAAATGCTGAATAGCTCAACTTACATTTCGGACAGCTTAATTCTGCCTTTGGCTTTTTAAAATGGATTTGACCTAACGGAGGATTAGAAGAATCTAAATTCAACATTCCAGACAATAAATCATGAATGGAATAGTTGTTGTTCCCAGGTAATGCTTCACCTTGCTCTTTAGCACAATGTTCGCAGAGATGCTTCTCTGTTTTTTTGCCATTTACGATCTTCGTAAAACGAAGCGTTGCTTTTCGCTCATTGCAATGTTGACAAAGCATTTGCACACCCCCTCTACCTACACCTTATACTTCAAACTACTTAACATCGCTTTTAAAATGTTTGCACGCAATACATCTCGATGTGCCGCTTGGTTTAATGCAAGCACTTGACGATCAATCGTTGCTTTCATTAGTAGAAACTCACGTTTCGTAATAACTTTCTCTTCTAGTAGACGGCTAATAACACTCATAGCCCCTACTTGGTCTACTTGCTTGCCAATCAATTTAAGAAGATGATCAATTAATTCAAGATCATCTGAATGGGACACTTTCTGAATACGAATGTATCCGCCCCCACCTCTTTTACTTTCCACAATATAACCTTTTTCAATCGTAAATCTCGTACGAATGACATAATTTATTTGTGAAGGGACACATTCAAAGTGTTTCGCAAGCTCACTTCTCTTTATTTCTATTCGATTACGTTCCTCGTCTGTAAGAATTGATTTAAGATATTGTTCAATAACATCTGAAATGTTATTGCTCATCATCCACACCCCTTGACCTTGACTATCTTTGACTATAATATAATACATTTATCTCTAACATGCAAGTAAGAAGGCTTGTATTATTTTTACAAACAAAAAAAAGACAAGCATAGGCTTGTCTTGAATCGTTTATGTATGGTGGAGCCTAGCGGGATCGAACCGCTGACCTCCTGCGTGCAAAGCAGGCGCTCTCCCAGCTGAGCTAAGGCCCCAAGTGCTATGATTTGAAGATGGTGGGCCTGAGTGGACTCGAACCACCGACCTCACGCTTATCAGGCGTGCGCTCTAACCAGCTGAGCTACAGGCCCATCTTGCAAATTACAACGGTTGTCCGCTGAAAACTGAATGAAAATCAAGCGTTTTCCTGCCCTCTCGAAAA
>NZ_BAXL01000024.1:0-64735 GCF_000698185.1 Geomicrobium sp. JCM 19055 | reverse complement strand
GCACCGCGCTTCCTCTCTCTTGCACCGTGATTCCCTACTCTTGCTACACGCCACCTCGCTCTTGCTACACACCACCCTGCTCTTGCACCACGCTACCGCTCTCTTGCACCATGTCGAATGCTATATTCACACCAAAAAAAGGCATAACTCATCACGAGTTATGCCTTCATGAAACAAGGGGGCGGTTTCGGTTATTTTACTTATGCTGCGTCTTCTGCTGCTTCAATGTCTTCTTGAGAAATAAGGTCTGTGACAGCGACATCAATGAGATCTCCTACCCATTGCAAGCGCTCTGCTGATTCGGTCAATTGTGTCTTCTGGTGTGTGATACCAAGGCTCAGGTCTTGCGGCTCCTGGAGGTGTGCCTGGCTCCATCCAGATGTAAAGTGCGGCATCAATTCCAGCGTCATGGAACGGAACATGATCTGAGCGTCCCATTCGATGAAGTGTATAATCGTTGTGATCATAGCCTAATACTTCAGCTGAATGAACAGAAGAGTCCCAAACTGCATTTTCTTCACCGTCTACGGTCGTAATGTGCATTTGAGAAGCATCTTCATAGTCTGTCGCAATCATGTCAAGATTATAGTTTGCAGCACTGCGCTCAATCTCTTCTTCAGATAATTGTGCGACGTACTCACGGGCTCCTACTAATCCGATTTCTTCTGCTCCAAAGGCGATAAAGCGTACTTCTTTGTCACTTGGTACATCTTGTAAAACTCGTGCTAATTCAATAATGGCTGCTGTTCCTGAAGCATTGTCGTTTGCTCCCGGGGAGACGCTTACGCTGTCATAGTGCGCAGTTACGTAAACAATTTCAGGGTTTTCAACACCGTCTGCTTCTTTAACTGCTATAACGTTTTGAGACTCAGCTTGTCCATTACGAATATCAAAGAGATGTTGTTCTGTTTCATAACCTAGTCGTTCAAACTCTCTTTCGATGTATGCCGCTGCTTCACGCTCTGAATCTGCGCCTGCTACTCTCGGCCCAATTGTTTCACTTAAGTGCGAAATGTGACCCATCGCACGATCTACATCAAATACGAGTTCATAATAGTCCATTAAATCATATGCAAATGTATAAAGCATGGAGTACGCTTCATCAGTCATTTGATCTTGATAACGGTTTAACAACGCTTGGAATCCTCGCGTATGTTCTAAAAGACGATCTTCTTGTCCACGATTTTCAAAGTGTGCGAGAGTTGTTGTATGAAGATCAAGCGCACGATGAATGGCCGTCGTAGAGAAGGCTCCATCTTCATCTAAAATGTCTACAAAATCATTTAAATGACTTGCTGTTACTCGCGGTTGCTCACAAGATGAAAGAGGCAATGCGTTCACTTCGTTATACAACGCATCTGAATCCATAAGCTTTGGAATGACCGTCATCATCGGTTGTCCCATTGAAACGAACGTGCCGTACGTACTTACCTTTTCAGTCTCAAGGGAAAAGGCGTCTACGATATGTCCAAGTTCATCTACTTGTTGTTCATGCAATAGGTATCCACAGTAGTGAGGGTCTTGCACAATGGTTGGATCCCAGTTGTCCGCTCCATCGAAGTAAAAAGGAGTGGCACCTGTCGCTCCATCTTGCGCTCGTTTTTCTGGCGCAGCTTGAACAGCTTCACCAATCTCTTCAAACTGTTCTGTGTAAAAATCAAACGTTGCTTCAATGGTTGCCATCTGTGCATCGACTCGTTTTACTGGTTCTTGCATTCCTGCCGTTTCCGTTAACAAGCCTAAGCCATGACGTAAGCCGAGCATGTTTCTAGAAATTCGCTCGTCACCATTTCCAGCTCCACCAGGCGTTCCATAAATCCCAGTTGTGAAGCCTTGTTCTGCAATATCATCAATAAGTACGTCTTCAACGAGCGATTCACTTAAAGCCCGAATGTCTTCATCAATGTTCAAGTTTCTTGGCCATAAAAATTCAATGTCTGGGTTACCGTATGCTCTTGGTCGCTCATGGGCATCGACCGTTAAGTCTGGTTGATACGTATCTAGCACTCCTGCAAGTGCTCTCGTTTCAGGTTGTTCAAGCACGAGATGGTCTCGGTTCATATCAACATTGTTGGCGTTTGCTCGTTGATCACGAATAAATCCGTCTGGATTTGCTGTTGGCACAAAGAGTACAGTGGATTCTTCAAGTTGCTCAAGAATTCCCTCATCGTCAGTAAACGCGAGATCTCTCATAAATTGCAATGCCATCTCTCGTCCTGCTGGTTCGTTTCCGTGCTGTGTAGCAACAACGAGCATATTGCGACCTTCTGCTACTTCTTCATCCGTTAACGATTGATCACCAATTCGTACGAGATGAATAGGTCTTCCTTCAACCGTTTGTCCAACTTCTGAATAAGAAGCAAGATCTGATTCAGACAACTCATTCAGAAAATTAATTTCTTCATCAAACGTAGACCATTGTTCTTGATTACGATCTTCAAAGCCTGTCGATGGGGGTGCCAAAGTAGCAGAGCCTTCATCAGCTGAGGCGACTTGAATAGAGCTCGTTGCAAACAGCAGAGCGCCTAATGCAAGCCAGGAACGTTTTTGAATATATTTGCTTCGACTCATAAAAACCTCCCGATAGATTGTTTTATTTAAAAAAAATTAAAAAGAATAAGATTAAATCAAAATTTCAGCTATTCGATATCTTGTGTTGCAATGAACGTCCAATCCAGTTGCAGAGAATCACCTTGGAATTGGTTCAAATCAGCGTCCACATCACCTTTAAAGTTAAACTGCACAACGAGATCATGACTTTCACCTACAGGCAATCCACGATCACCAAGCTCTGGATAAAAGATGTTCTGGTTGACCGCTTCTGGAGACATATCTTGAAGCTCACTTAACGTCGTCTCGTAGATGACTTCATCAAAATTATTGACGTTATAGAGAAACTCAACTTCAATGAAATCTCCGAAATCATCGGTGTTATCACCTTTTACGTCAATGACACGGTAATTCGTATCAATTGTCACAGAACCGATGTCTAAACTACCATCATTCACAAGCTCAAAATCTTCAATAAAGGAGTCGCCAGGCTTGATGTTGTCTACTTCAATAATCTGGTTTGGACTAGCACTTAAATCCAACGTACCAGCTGCAAACGTATTATTCGTCGTCACGCTGTCGCTAAAGTAGGCATACGTTCCCCCTCCAATTAGCGTAAGTCCTAGTGCCGCAGTTGCAACACCTAACCCGAGTTGCTTTTTTTACATTGTTGTTACTCATGACCATTCCTCCTAAAGTGAGTTATATTATGCAACGCCCAACAACTATTCTTGTTGGGACGATGACACCGTTTGTTGTTGTTCTTTACTCAATCGATCAACTTCACGTAACGCTTGTACAATCGTATACAGCGAGTAAAGAACGAGTAGAATGCCAGGAATTATGAACAAGAAAATTACACCAACATCGGATGACACAAATGAAAACACATGCCCTAAGTATGGAATCGTCATGCCAGTATATTCACCAACAACCATCGACGGCTCGAGTACTTGTGTATCCGGAAGAGGGTTGTTGTCCCCTTTTGTTATGTAACTTTGACCACCGTCAACGACTTCGTGAATACGGTGAGTGACGAGTGGACCTTCATACGTTTGAAACGTAACAACATCGCCAACTTGGTATACTCCTGGTTCATCGACCGCCCGAACGAGAATAACGGAACCTGTATCAATGCCTGGCTCCATTGAGCCTGACAATACCGTTTTAATTTGATATCCGAATAGACTCGGCTCACCATCAGTGACTTGGGTCGTTACGACCGCCGCAACTGTGACGAGTAAGATGATGGTGAGCAATGTGGTTAACGCTCCACTAAGAATCGAGGTTACTTTTTTCATCGCTTTCACTCCAATTTTCGACTGTGACCGTTCCATTTACTTGCTCGAGGTCGACAAACATCGCTTCTGTAGGTGTTGAATGTAGTGCGATGAATATCAACAGGAAGTAGCTGAAACCTATGTAGACGAGAAGCTTCACTCTTTTCATCTGCTCACTCCTGAAATACAGAAAATAATCATATTAATACAAAATGTTCTTTCTTTTTACAAAAATCTTAACATTGTGTGGTTAATCCGAATAGTCAATGACTACCGCTCTTATACAACACGTCTTCGAATTTAGCGAAAAAAACGAGCACAAGAACCTAGATTTATGAATGATGATCAAATGTCATATACCGACTATTGAAGTTCATAAAACCCAAATATATCCATTTATACTGAGGCTATACTTTCGATATTAACGATGAAATCATTTTCATTTTTACAACCATTGATACATTAACGTTTATGCACCGTAATGACTAACTATCGAGAAGTTCATCCATAAGTCCTGTAGTCACAAACAGCAAAAAACTACGAAATTGGTCGATTAAGCACAATCGATTTCGCAGTTTTTCTTGAATACACACGTTATGAAGTACCTCAACACGACTTCCACTGAACTGGTCTATGTAAGTCGTGTCGTTAAGGTGCATTTACTAACGTCCAACGGACAGATCCTTCAAATGATCCAACTCTTTGATGAGGGGCTGTTTGTAGAAGTACGCCTTCATCGATCTGCCATTGAATTGGATGCTCCACCCCATTATGCGTTGGTTTGTAAACGAGAATGGAGCTATTTGATAAGACCGTTTTTTTCCTTGTTCTTATTAACGAACACAATCGCTTCTGGTAGCACCACTTCTGAATGAAGCATCGAGGTGAGAGGCTTTTCGAGTGCCGCATGAACACGCCAACTAGGTGAATGCTCACCGGTTTCATCTACAACGTTCAAATGACTATGCCCTTGTTGACGAGTGTGAATGGTCGATTGATCGTTTACAGGAACGCTCCCAAAGTTGAATGCCGTTGGTACATTCTCAAAATAGACATTGCCTGGTTGTACACGCACGATTGCTTCTTTTACACGTAAAGATGTCCCACTTTGATCCGTACCACCTACTTTTAAACTATAATCACCTGGCCTTTGCAGGTGATCTTGATCGACAACATCATTACGCGTTGCGATAAATTGAGCATTGTTACTCAACTCACCAGTAAACACATTCCTCACCGAAACATAATCAAGAAATTGAAAAGGTTCACCGTCATTATTAAACGGTAGTTCAATTACGGGTAGACCATTTTCTAATGGCAATGAACTGCCATCATGATTATGAAACACAATTTCAGAGTTCCACGTTTGCAATGTTCGGTGGGAAACACCAGGAACACCACCACGATCTAACGTAAACGTACTTGAGAATGGCAATGCTTTATTTGGATGAGGAGGCAATAAACCATCTTCAAAGTTCATCGCTTTAAGGTCTGCATCAATCCTTAATGTTACTTCTCGGTCCCTTCCAATTAGTCCAATAATGTTCAAAAGCCATTCAAAAATGTTTGAACTATACTGCGTATTAAGCGTGATTTTATTTTGACCTTGTACGACAATAAAATCATTTTTATTAATCTGACGAGACCTTGACCCCATTTGGATGCTAGCACTCGTTATCGATTGTGCAAATTGTTCAACTGGAATCTCAGCTGGCAATTGGATGTCGATTTTAAATTCATTGCTAGCTACTAAATTGAGGATCCCATAAAAATAAGCTGTGTTCTTCGTTTCTAAACGCAATGTTCCAGCTGAAAAAGTATAATCTCCCATCGGTGTATGCGTCAATGAAAGTGATGAGTTTCTCACATTCATCGTTTCATACAAGACTTCTTGCTCTATGACTTCTCGTTCTACTAATGGTTCTTCGTCCTCTTCGGGTACATTCTCTTCTTGTTCGATCTCATCTTCAGCTGGTGCTTCATCTTCTTTTTCAATGGTTTCTTCTGGATTCTCCGTGTGATCAATTGACTCTTCACCTTCATCATGATCACGATTCTCAGCAGGTAACGATTCATCAATCTGATCGACTATGTCTTCTTGTTCTTCGTTTTCTTCAATTTCTTCGTGAATCTCTTCTTCTTCAAGTTCCTCACATACGTAGTCTTCATCGTCCACTTCACAATCTTCGAGTTCAGTTCCCTCTACGTAAGGTTGAATGGACAACAATAGAATGAGACTTAAACTTTGAATGAATACTTTCATGAACGACCACGTCGACCTAAAATGAATGCAATTGGCACGAAAAGAATCGCAATGACCATCATGATCATCATCCAATAAGGGAAAGATCCTGTCGATTCTTCTTCAATCATTTCCGCTTCAGCAAAATCTTCCTCCTCAATCGTAAATTCCTCTTCCCACACCCATTCGTCGACGTCGTTTGTCGCCGTAACGTTTGCAATATAGGTGCCTGGCTTTAAAACTTCAGACAGTTCTACCCCATACGTGACCGCCGAACGCGGTGCCATTCGACCATCTACTTTTTCATGTGACGCAATCCGTTCACCTTCATCTGTAAATATTTCAGTTACAACCGTCAAGTCATCTATAATAATTGCAGTATCATTTTGAAATGATACGTTAATACGTGGTCTATTCTCATGCGTAATCGGTTCGACATCGATAAAACTTAATTCTGGTTCAATTGCTCCATGTTGTTCATGATCATTCGTCAGTTGTAAACCAATGAGATACGCGTATTCATTTGAAATGCCACCATTTGTTATGTTTTCATCGTAGGCTTCTTCAAAATACAAACCTCCGAGTAAAATCCCGTCAAAAGCTTGATCGGGAACTTGTACGGCGACATCGATTGTCTTCACTTCGTGAGGGCCAAGAGTAACACTCGGCTCTACACCGATGAAATTCGTAATTTCACTCTCCGCCTCAATGTAATCAATCACAAAGTGCTCATTTGTCACAGCAGGAAACAGCGAAGCGTTTACTGTAACTTCATTTGAACTCAGATTGTGAAGAACAACTTCAAAATCCGTGGACTCAGTAGGATCTAGTTGCAGTTCATAATAAGACTCGTTTCCATCGATTTGTTCTTCTGGAAATAGTGGTGTAACCGTAAATGACGGCTCATTTGCATACATCGTATCAGAATAAACTACAAACATGAGCACACTAACAATCACAGCATAACAATACTTCACTTCATACACCTCACACTGTTCATCATTCTATTCATCGTGACAATAAGGGCTGCTCATGCAGCCCCATCGTTAAGGTGTACTTAAAAGCATCCACGTAATTGTCGTCGAATAGTCATCCACTCGAGCCGTTCCTGGTGGCACAACAAGCTCCAGGTTTGTAGGTAAGAAGTTTGTTTCCCAAGTTCCTAACCCTTCATTTACTCCTGCACTTATGATTGATTGTGCAGCATCCGTCACCCGAATCGTTCCAGAGAGTGAAGGAGGGTTAGAGACGTTTGATGAATCAGATGAGATTGATGAAGGCGTTAGCAAAAGCTCAGCACCTGTTAATTCAGCATTTTCTGATGCTAATTGTGGAGCACGTACGTGCACGTCCCATCCCGCACCAGTTCCTCGGTTGTCTGTCACTTCTACGAAACGTTCAATACCGTCTGTTACCGTATATGTTTGAGAAGATGAAGAGATCGACTGCTCACCGAAGCTAAAATCTTCTAATACTTGTTCAAAGCGAAGCGCCCCATCAGGATCCCCGGGGTCTCCATCACGTACAAAGTTTACTTGAACTTCAGTCGTCCCCTCTCTCCCTTCTGCCCCTACATCTGACACGATAAATCCACTTGAGATCACACCAATACCCACCAAGCTAAGCCACAATTTCTTTGACACTCCAACGCCTCCTCAATGAAAATACTAGACTTTACTCACTGAGTATATTAACGATCGCAATTAAAAATGCCAGAAACCAAGCTAACTAACAAAACCTTTTTCCTAGAGATTACAGTTCAATTAGTATCATAAAAAGAAAACATCACCCGACTTGAGTGATGCTTTCTTTTTGCGTCTTATTATTACATTAGACTTTACTGTTAAACACTTCTTCTAACAACACTCTTTCGGTAAACCCTCCTCTTTCTTCTCCTTTTTTTATGCGAACCTTCTCAATGTCGGAAAACGTTACCCCATGCATCTTTGCTAATGAATAGACAACTTCTAACACATCACTTAACTCTTCCACAGCTTGATCCTCACTAGTTGTGTCTAAATACTCCTTAACTTCTTCTTGTAATTTTTCTCGTGATTTATTTTTGTAATCTTCTAACGACAAAATTCGAGTTGAACATGATTTGCCTTGTTTTTCAATAATTTCAGGAATACGATCACGGACTAACTTATTATAAATTGTCACGTAGCTCCCCTCCAATAAAGAATAGTAACAAAAAAAGCCCGGCACCAAGTACCGAGCTCAACCTCAATCTGTATAATACATAAAACCAATGGCTCCTTCACCTGTGTGTGTACTGATGACAGGTGTTGTTGATTGGATCGACACTTTGTGTTCACTTAATTTCTCACGAAGCTTATGAGCAAGTTCCAAGCCGTTTGCGTGCGAAATACTCACGCCTTTGACTATTTTACCTTCAGTGTCTTGTTTGAAGTGATTCATTAATGTTTGAACGACTTGATTTTGTGTTCGCACTTTCGTGACCGGTGTGTAGACACCGTCTTCTAGGGCCGCTATCGGTTTCAACTTGAGCAGCGAGCCGATAAATGCTTTCCCACGACCGATGCGCCCACCCTTTAATAAGTTCTCAAGTGTACTCACAACGACGAAAATCTTCGAGTTCTTACGCACGTGATCTAAACGCTCTAGAATCTCGTCCATACTCTTGCCTTCACTTGCCATCGTTGCTGCTTCAATGACTTGGAACCCTAAGGCATTAGCAATAAACGTAGAGTCTACAACCGTTACGTCTGCGTCTGCTTGTTCTGCAGCAATACTTGCTGCTTTATACGTCCCACTCATTCCTGAAGTCATATGAATGGATAAAATTTGGCTACCATCCTTGCCTAATTCCTCATACGTTTCAATAAGTTCCCCAAGAGAGGGTTGAGACGTTTTTGGTAATTCTTCTGCTTCTCTCATCATTCTAAAAAAACGATCTGGATTCAAGTCAACGCCATCTTTGTAACTATTGTTATCTATTAAAATCGTCAAGGGGACGACCGTGACTTGATGATGTTCAAGAACCTCCTCGGGGAGATCTGTCGTCGAGTCGGTCACAATCTTAATCTTGTCCATCCTACGTTCACCTCTTTATGATGTACCTGCTTTCCTTAGTGTACCAGTCCATCGGTGATTTCGGAACTATAAATAGAAAAAAAGCCCGAGAAATCTCGGGCTCTTCCAACATTAGGAAGCTTGGACGACAATTTGATCATTAATTACTGTCACTTGCATTGCATTTGCGTGTTCATTTTCAAGCATGGCATCGCTAATTCCATCTTCAACGTGCTCTTCAATAATTCTGCGTAGTGGGCGTGCACCAAAGGCAGGGTCATAACCTAATTCTACGATTTTTTTCTTTTGCTTTTTGATCAACCGTAAGCGTAACTTTTCGCTCGTTAGCCACTTCCGTTAAATCGGTAAGCATAAGATCTACAATCGATAGCAAATGTTCCTTCGTCAACGCATTGAATTGAACAATGGCATCAAAGCGGTTAAGAAATTCTGGTCTAAAATAATCTTGCAAGCCTTGTGTAACTTGCTTTTGATCGTCTTCACTAGCTCCAAATCCGACCGTTGCTTTTTTTAACTGAGCTGCCGGCATTTGACGTCATAATGATGACGGTATCTTTGAAGCTTACTGTACGACCTTGAGAATCCGTTAAACGACCGTCCTCCATAATTTGCAAGAACATATGCTGAATGTCTGGATGTGCTTTTTCAATTTCATCTAGCAAAATAATACTATACGGCTTTCTTCGTACTTGCTCTGTTAACTGGCCTGCATCTTCATGACCGACATAACCAGGCGGTGAACCGATCAATTTAGACGCAGAGTGCTTCTCCATATACTCACTCATATCAAAGCGAATCATCGCATCTTTGTCACCGAACAATTCTACAGCAAGTTGCTTCGTCAATTCTGTTTTACCGACACCGGTCGGTCCAACGAATAAGAATGAACCAATCGGACGATTGCCACGACGTAACCCTGTACGGTTTCTACGAATGGCTTTCGTAACTTTATTGACGGCTTCTTCTTGCCCGATCACTGATTGATCTAATCGTTCTGGTAAGTTGCGCATTTTTTTGTTGTTCATCTTCTTGCAAGCGACGGACTGGAATTCCTGTCTTTGCTTCAACGAGTGCTTCGATTGCTGCAACGTGGATGACGTTATCTTTATTGTCTTGTTTCGTTGCTTGTTGTTTTTCTCGTAGTTGCAGTTCTTCAGTACGAAGTTGTGCTGCTCGTTCATACTCTTCTTTACTTGCTGCGTCAGCTTTTTCTTGTTGAATGACATCAAGCCGTTCTTGAATTTCGTCGATCGTGCTCTCAGAAATGTGCAAGTTCATTTTTGCGCCCGCTTCATCCATTAAGTCAATCGCTTTATCTGGTAAGAAACGATCCTGAATGTAGCGATTTGATAATTGCACCGCAGCTTCTATCGCTTTATCGCTATATTCAACTTCATGATACTTCTCATAGTACGGTTTTAAACCGAGTAAGATCTTTTGCGCATCTTCAGTTGAAGGTTCATCGACCATCACTGGTTGGAAGCGTCGTTCAAGAGCTGCGTCCTTTTCGATTTTGCGGTATTCGTTTAATGTTGTTGCACCAATAAGTTGAAGCTCACCACGTGCGAGCGCTGGTTTCATGATGTTGCCTGCATCTGATGATCCTTCGGCAGAGCCAGCACCGACAATCTGATGAATCTCATCGATAAATAAAATGACATCGTCGCGCTGCTTCATTTCTTCGATTAGTTGCTTCATTCTCTCTTCAAACTGACCTCTAACACCCGTTCCAGCTACAAGAGAAGTCACATCCAACAAGTAAATTTGCTTGTTCTTTAATTTCTTTGGGACTTCACCTTGGACAATTTTACGTGCAAGCCCTTCAGCAATAGCCGTCTTACCAACACCAGGTTCACCGATTAAGACTGGGTTGTTTTTGTTACGGCGGTTTAATGTCTCAATGACACGTTCAACTTCTGCATCTCGTCCGATCACCGGATCAATTGTTCCGTTATTCGCATCCGCAGTTAAGTTTTTGCCTAATTCATCTAGAATTCCACCTGAATTCATTTCATCGGTAGTCATCGTGTATTGCTGCTTCGAGCTTTGACCATTCATTGCATTGTATGGAGAACTTGCAGCAAAACCTGATGGTTGGTGCATTTGATTCTGGATCTCTTTATAACACGTCTCACATAAGTGCATCTGGTGTTGATGTCCGTTCATTCGAAAGCGTATTTGAATACGAGCTTGGTTCGTTTGACAATGAGTACAGTTCATCATGGTTTTCCTCCTCGTTCTTTCTTAACGGTTTTTATTGTTGTTGTTTTGACTTTGACTATATTTAACCTTTCTTAACTCCATTATAGTTTGACTATCTTTGACTTTCAAGTGTTTCGTTAAAATTTTTTTTGAGGATCGTTTTTCCAGTTTGGGAACACTATGCCATATGGGAGGTGTGACTTTGTTGCTTCACTTGCTTTTTTACGGTCTTTGTTTCATTTGGATTGCGGAGTTTTTATAAAAAAAAGAGCAACAAACCGCCAAGAAGGACAGTAGTTTTTATTTTATCTTGTTTGCCGTCATCGTCATCGTTGCGACCGCAAGCTTTACCGCCAACAGCTTTGGCTTTGACTTTTACTTTATTCAACTACTCGGTGTCGTATTGTTTGGTTTTGGTATTTTTTTACGCTACTGGTCCATAAAAAGTCTAGGAAATGCTTTCACACGAGGGATCGATGCAAAGCAAGATATGGTTCTGTCATCCAAAGGACCGTATCAGTTACTGCGGCACCCTTTATACGTTGGTCTAGCATTAATCGTGTTCGGCTTCGCTCTGTTTATGCAATCACCCATTGCAATGATGATGTCAGTTAGTCTATTTCCATTTGCTTTATGGGTAAGAATTCGAAAAGAAGAATCTGCGCTTCACCTTACATTAAAAGGAAGGTACGACCAGTGGAAGAAAAAAACGCTGGGTAGTGTTCCCTTGGATTTATTAAAAATTAGGAGTGATATCGATGACTAGCGTAACGATTGTTGGAGGGGGATTAGGCGGTCTCTCCGCTGCAATTAGCCTCGCTTCTGAAGGCTTTGATGTAACTGTTCTTGAGCAAAACGA
Source organism: Geomicrobium sp. JCM 19055 (assembly GCF_000698185.1). Lineage (NCBI taxonomy): Bacteria > Bacillati > Bacillota > Bacilli > Caryophanales > Geomicrobium > Geomicrobium sp. JCM 19055. The sequence continues at coordinate 52,545 of NZ_BAXL01000024.1, read as the reverse complement.
GCGCATTGGTGGGAAGTGCAATGTACGCGAAGGAGAAGGGTTTTCGTTTGATACGGGGCCTTCAATTTTGACGATGCCTTGGGTTTTAGAACAACTATTTGAACGTGCAGGCGAGAACTTGCACGATTATGTAACGCTTACTCGTGTAGAACCTCAATGGCGAACGTTTTTCGAAGACGGAGAAACGATTGATTTACATGGTGATTTACCGACAATGTTAAAAGAAATTGAGCGCATTTCAAAAGCAGATGCGCAAGGATTTTTGCAATATATGAATTACAGCTCAAAGATGTACGAGCTATGCATGAAAAGTTTTTATAAGCGAAGCTTGACCGGGTTAACGGAATTACGAAGTTATCACACACTGCCAGAGCTGTTAAAGCTTGATCCATTAAAAAGTATGGCATCAGGAACGAAGCGTTACATTGAAGATCCTCACCTTCAACAATTGTTAAACTTTCTCGTCATGTATGTAGGATCCTCTCCCTATCAAGCACCAGCCGTGATGTCTCAACTTGCTCACGTTCAATTTGGACTTGGTATTTATTATGTTGAGGGTGGATTATACAACATCGTAAAAGCGATGGAACAAGTATTAACAAAACTAGGGGTTACGATTAAGACGGAGACAAAGGTTACGAAAATCGTAAACGAGAAAGGCATGGTTACTGGTGTTGAGTTAGCATCTGGTCAAACGTTCAAAAGTGATTATGTCGTCTCAAACCGTGAAGTTGTTTCTACTTATGCTGATTTGTTGCCTGAACATACGAACAAACCACTCATTCACAAATATGAACCGACCGTCTCTGGACTCGTCTTATTACTCGGCATAAATCGAGATTATGAACAGCTTGCACACCACAATTTCTTTTTCTCAAAAGATCCTGAACTTGAGTTCAAACAGATCTATGAAGAAAAACGTCCAGCAGATGATCCGACAGTGTACATTGGCATCTCTTCAAAAAGCGATCCAACACAAGCACCAGAAGGGAAAGCGAACTTTTTCATTCTCACACATGTGCCTCCATTAAACGATAATGAAAATTGGCAAGAACAATACGGATCGTACCGCGATGTTGTGCTTTCCAAATTAGAACGGAACGGCTTAACTGGGCTTCGGGATTGTATTGAATTCGACTATACATTTACACCGAATGACCTCCACGATCTCTACGGTTCGGTCGGTGGTTCCATATACGGGGTAACGGCAAATCGTAAGACGAACGGCGGTTTTAAAATTCCAAGTCAAAGTAGCGCTTACCACAACTTGTATTTCGTTGGAGGTTCCACACACCCCGGCGGAGGCGTACCGATGGTTACATTGTCTGGTCAACTTACCGCTGATCTCATCGTTGAATCACAACAAACAACAAATAAAAGCTCAAAACACATCATCTAACGTTCGGGGTCAGTCCCCCATGCTTTAAAGCGATGGGGGACTGACCCCGAAGTTATTTGAGGATGCGCCCCATGATAATGAGATCCATATACTGTCCGTCATCTAGTTTAATGGCATGCACTTTGCGGCCTTCTTGAACGAACCCTTGTTTAATGTAGAGGTGAATGGCGCCAATGTTCTGAGAAAACACTTCTAAACTTACCTTCTCAACCGTTTCATGTCGTTCCACCCAGTCAAACAGAGCACGAAGAAGTAAATCACCAATGCTTGATTTCTCCAATGCTCACGTACACTCATTCCGAGAGTACCGTCATGTTGATTTCGCCTGCGACCTCCTCCATGAAAATCGAGAAAACCGACAACCTTACCATCAAGCTCTGCAACAATTGCCAATTTGTTTTTGTGATCATACATATCCGACAGAAACTTCTCTTCTTCTTTTAACGTTAAAGTAAATTCCTCACGGGTCGTTAGTAAGTAAGGGGCTTCTGCTAACACCTCTTCATTGAATCCAAGAATTGCTTTTGCATCTTTTACGGTCGCTGTTCGAATGATGATATTGTGGCTATTCTTTGCTTGGGTCGTTTGAGTTAGAATTGCACCCATACCTTATCCCCCTTCGTATGCTCTTCAATAACGAATTCGACAATCACCTACACTTTCCTGCCCGGCTTTTGTGTCGAAAAACAAAACAAAAAAAACGCTTGCTAGGATAGCAAGCGTTTCTTAATTCATTCTTAACGAGGTTGACGTCGACGATCTTGGCGTCTTCCACCAGACGATTGTGGTCCACGACTTCCTCCACCGCCACCACCGCTAGAGCGACGACGATTACGGTTTCTACCGTCACGATCTTCGTAGAAACGGCGTCCACCTTTTTTTATGCTTAGAACTTGGCGCTTTTGAGCGCTTTTTGTTAACGACAGGACGTTCACCAGTTAATGTCTTCATTGGTTCTTTCGTGTCGTTTTGAATTGATGCAAGCGCTGCAGCTACAACGTCTTTCGCATCATACGATTGTAGTAATTTCTCGGCAGTTGCTTCGAAATTCGCTTGCCCGTTGCTCTGAATTACTTTTACAAGCTCATCAGCTAAACGAGATTGACGTACATCGCTTGCTTCTTCTTTCGAAGGAAGATCAATCGTTTTGATTTTCCCTTTTGTTTCACGCTCAATCATACTTAAATGATCCATCTCAACCGGTGCTGCAAATGTGTATGCTTTACCAGATTGACCCGCACGTCCTGTTCGTCCAATTCGGTGAACATAGCTTTCGGATTCTTGAGGAATGTCAAAGTTAAAGACGTGACTAACACCCGATACGTCAATTCCACGAGCCGCAACGTCTGTTGCAACGAGGAATTTCACTGATCCTTGCTTAAAACGACGCAAAACGTTCGTACGCTGTGCTTGCTTTAAGTCACCATGGATTCCCGCAGCTGCATAGCCTTGATGCTCAAGAGCTTCTGATAATTCATCAACACGACGCTTTGTACGCCCGAAAATGATCGCAAGCTCTGGATCTTCAAGCTCAATAATACGAGTAAGAGCAAGTAATTTGTGCTTTTCTGGTACTTTTACCGCAAATTGCTCGATGTTATCAACGTTAACGTCTTCGCTTTAACCGAAACCGTTTTAGGATCCTTCATAAAGCGATCAGAGACTTTCTTAAGACGAGTTGGCATTGTCGCTGAGAATAGCAACGTTTGACGCTCATCTGGAACCTCTTCAAGAATCGCTTCAATGTCTTCGACGAATCCCATGCTAAGCATTTCATCTGCCTCATCTAGGACAACTGTCTCAATTGAAGCAGGACGAATTGTACGACGACGTGTATGGTCCATGTAACGTCCAGGCGTCGCAACGACAATTTGTGGGCGTGATTTTAGTTCACGGATTTGGCGGCTGATGTCAGCTCCACCATAAACTGCAACGGTTTTCACCTTTTTATTGCGCCCTAAACGAGTAAGCTCATCAGCAACTTGTACTGCAAGCTCACGAGTCGGTGCTAAGACAAGTGCTTGAACGTTCGGGTTATCCATGTCAATCTTCTCTAACATTGGAAGACCGAATGCTGTTGTTTTTCCTGTTCCTGTTTGTGCTTGGCCAATAACGTCATGACCTTCTCGTGCTACAGGTAATACTTGTTCTTGGATTGGGGTTGCTTCTTCGAAACCCATTTTTTCAATGCTCTCGAGTAACTCAAGAGGCAAATCTAATTCATTAAACTTCATTCAAAAAAATGCTCCTTTACATCTCTTTTCTCTATTTCTTCTAAGGAATGTATGATGCAAAAGCGCTCGAAGACTTCCAATCCCAAAAACGGAACGAACCTAATCACGATAATTCCACTAAACCTAAGTCTAGCTCACTTTTGCACAATAGAAAGGAGTATATTCCATATGGAATATACCCCTCTATTCCTGAGTATTCAGCTCTTCTTAAAGACCTACTACGTTAGCAGCTTGTGGTCCGCGGTCGCCTTCAACGATTTCAAATTCAACGTCTTGACCTTCTTCAAGAGTCTTGAAACCTTCTGCTTGGATCGCAGAGAAGTGTACGAATACGTCGTCTCCGTCTTCACGCTCGATAAAACCGAAACCTTTTTCAGCGTTAAACCATTTTACTTTACCAGTCATGCTTGTGGCCTCCTTTGAATAGGCGGTTCAAAAAGGTACGTTCCTTCTTGAACAAAAAAAATTAGTGTAAAATAATTGAAAAGATGGTGAACCTTTTTGCGTCCTAAACTGTATAGCAGAGGCCGAAAAAAAATAATACACCGTACATTCAATCACTTTCGACAAACTGAGTATAGCACGGTAAAATCTTAATAGCAAGAGGGTGTATAAAAAGATTTTGTGCCAAAAACTAGATAACGACTGGATTTATCGTTTCAATCACATCGTTCTCGCTGTCCATAATTGCTTCTGCACCTATTGGAATTGTCGTCTTATATTGCCCATGTCCTGAGGCGATATTCGCAAGCGTTGGTTTTCCAATTGATGAGAAGAATTCTTCTAATAACTGTTCATAATTTACACCATATGACGTTTGGCAGTTCGTACATCGTCCGATTAACACACCAGCGCAATCGTCGAACTTTCCAGCTTCTTCTAAGTGAAGCAATTGTCGATATACACGATGGACCGGTTCATTTACTTCCTCAATAAAAAATAGCTTACCTGTAGTATCGATCTCATATGGTGTAGCAAGCGTACCAATGATCGACGTAAGATTCCCTCCAACAATTTCCCCTTCAGCAACACCAGGAACAATTGAATACCGAAGCATACGTCTAGGGTTTTCAATTGTGTAGGCACTTGAGTGTTTGAAATTGCTCGGAACAATTGATTGAAATTAAACGCCGGTGTCGACAATTTAAAATCAATTAACATAAGGGAATGAAGCGTTTCTAAGTCGGCAAACTGATAAAGCGCGTTAAGCAGTACGGTAATGTCGCTATAGCCCGTTACGATTTTAGGGTTCTGACGAATCAAATCCCAATCTAAGTATCGCAAGATCCCAGCTACCCCGACTCCACCTCGAACTGGCAAAATCCACTTTACTTGCTCATTAACAATCATACGCATAAAATCATTCGCACGTTCTTCATCGCTGCCAGATAAAAACCCAGTATAACGAAAAACACTTTCTCCAACAAGAACATTGAAGCCAAGACTTTCTAAATAGAGAATACGTTCATTTATAATATTCGGATCGAGTGGACTTCCTAAGCTGACAATACCAACCGTATCATTCGCTTGTAAACTTGCAGGTCTTACAACCATCTCACCTCACGTTCCGTTTGGTCGTTGGGTACACTATATGAAATAGACGACAGACCTATGCAAATTCTTTTCCATAAAGAGAGAAAGACGCTACACTAAATTAAGAGAAAGGATGAGACGATGATTGAGATAAACAAAGACGAACTTCAAGAAAACTTATCACAGTATTTTAATCATGACATCTACGTACATTTTGAGATGACGAACGGCGCTTATGCTGCATATCGTCATGGCAAAGCCGCTTCTGGCTTTGTTCGAAATGCGAAAGCGAAGTTAATTGAAGGGAAAGTAACTGGAGATTCTCCATTTCGCGTCGGCTTAAAAACGAGCGATGGATGGCTTTATGCTGATGGTTTGACGCATAGTGATCATACTTTTACTGAAGCACTTTTGATGTATGGATTTGACGATGATGGCAAAATGCAAATCGCTTTACAACTTAGCACAACACCATTTGAGTAAGGACGTGAAAAAAAACGATGACCGAACACGTAATGTTAATTTTCCCACATCCTGATGATGAAACTTTTTCAGCTGCCGGAACGGTTCAACACTATAAACGTACAAAAGACGCGTATGTTAGCGCAGTCTCTTTAACACTCGGTGAAATGGGCAGGAACTTCGGGATGCCCCCGATTGCCAATCGTGAGACGTTGCCACACATCCGAAAAAAAAGAACTGGAAGATGCCTTACGTATCATGGGCGTTGACCAATTTATTCACCTTGGCTATCGTGACAAAACGTTAGAATTTGAACTGACGAGTACAGTGGCTAACCACTTGCTTAACGTTATTGAAGAACATCAACCAACAACGGTAATTACGTTCTATCCTGGCCTTAGTATTCACCCCGACCATGATGCAACTGGCGAAGCTGTCGTCGAAGCAATCAAAATGATGGATCATTCTAAAAGGCCAACACTCCTAACAAAAGCCATCACAGCAGATGCTGAGCAACATATCGGTGAACCTGACGTAGTCTTCGACATCTCTCCATATCTAGAGATGAAGAAAGAAGCCATTCGCGCGCACCGATCGCAAGCACTCGAAGTTGACGCCATTACGAAGCAAAAACTCAAAGAAGGTGCAACTGACCCTGAAGCATGGATTCGTTACGAAACATTTTGGACTTACAAGCAGAGCGAGGAAGTATAACTCGCTCTGTTTTTTTATCGCAATGTTGACTGAATGCTATGATAGACGTCTGACCAAATTTGCTCGTCTTCTCGATACATCGTCGTCATTGTCTTGATTACTTTTTTTGAATTCTTCATCATAGTTTGGTGCTGTTTTCTCAGGCAATTTGCTCATAAGAGCACTGACGCGCTCTTGTACTTCTGGTGCTCTTGGTCCCCACTTGGCAACTTCATGTCCTTCATCATCGATAAAGATAAAGATCGGAATCGAGCGAGCTGTACCGTTTGTTAAGTATTGATCCATTAACTCCAAGTCTCATCACGCAATAACACACGTAATTCGATATTGTGATGCTCTGCAATATGCATAAGAATCGGCACATTTACCATCGCATCTCCGCACCAATCTTCAGTTAAAATAATTGCTCTAAGGTTTTGCCCAAACTGATCTTGCCCTTCTGGCAGCTTAAACTGCTCATAAATGTAGTGTAGATGTTCTTTATTCTTTTCCATCTCACTCACGTATCGCTCAATTGACATTCCCTTTTCAAACCATTGCTCTAAGGTCATTTTTCTTCCTCACTTCCCTCTGTTGAAAATATAACTGGTAGTTCATGAAGTATCTCATATCCCTCTATTGTTGGTCTCGTTTTCAAACCAACAATCGTTACATCTTCGTACGCATCAGTCAACGCTTTTGCAAATTGCGGATCAATGTGTTCAGCAGGTCGAATACACGAAAGATCGTCTCGCTGAGCAATGAATAATACAATACTTTTGTAGTTTGTTGACTTGGCAATTCGCTGCAATTCTTGAACATGCTTTGTGCCCCGCTTTGTCACTGCGTCCGGAAAGTAACCCGTTCCGTCAATACCATATGTAACACTTTTGACTTCTAACAAAGCTTGTTCTTTTCCGTTTTCTAAAAGAAAATCCCACCTTGAGTCACCATACGTATATTCTTGACGAACAATCGACCACGTCTCAAGTGATGGGATTACCTGATTTTCGATAGCAAGCTTTGCAAGGGCATTCGCGTTTGTCGTCTCAAGTGCGACAAAGCCACGTTGATCTTCTCGCTCCGCTAAAACGGCCGACCAGTTCGTTTTGCGGTTTGGATTGTCATGAAAACGTAAATAAAGCTCTCTACCCGGTTCGAGAATCCCTTGAAGCCTACCAGGGTCAGGAAGATGTACACGTACGTGCTCCCCATTTGAACGTCTCGCCATAATTATAAATCGGTTTGGACGTTCTACAAATATCGCTAGTTCCAATTGACCTTTCATAGGCTGTAACACAATAACACCCTCCAGAACTCTCCATCACGATTGCTTACTTTCACACCGGTTTTTAACTAAACGTTAAGAAACAGTACAAAAGAATTATTCCCCGGGAAATGGTATTTCATCAAAACAAATCCACGAATTTCTTTGGTGCAAGTGTATCACTTCTTCATTAGTGATAGAACGGAAACGACTTACGGCAACATTTCAAATAACTTTTTATACGCTTCTTTTGTACGCATTTGCTGCATAGCAAGATCACAAGCAACAATTGCACCAGCAATAGGTTGGTACTGCGGGCGAGTCACTTTTACTAAATCAAGGCTTTTTTTCGAAGAATGGTTTCCATAAATGCAGCTGTTGATAAACACTACCTGCAAGGACGACCACACACGCCTCGTCTTGTTGAAACAACTGTGATTTCACCTGTTTAATTGCGTCAATTTGCTTCACACGAGCGTTTGAAATGATCTCATTAGCTTCAAGATCGCCAGCACACGCTAATTGTGATAACACTGGGCTAAATGAAGCAATTCGCTCCCGTTCTTTACCGTTCTCATAAATGATCGGAATCAACGCTTGCGTATTTTTCACGTCGTAATGCTGAAGCACTGCTTGATCGAGACGAGTACGCGTACGATTTTGATCGTCATTGTGCATGCTTCGAAGAATTGCTTGACGCCCGAGTTCAAACCCACTGCCTGCATCTTCAAACAAATAACCCCATCCACCCACTCGCGCATACTCGTCACGAGCATTTAGCCCGTAAACAACAGCACCAGTTCCAGCAATGGATACGATTCCTCGTTCTCCGAATGTCCCACTATACAATGCTGATAACACATCGCTATCGACGATGATTTTGGCATTTGCACTTACGTATGGTTGTAATGACCGTTTCACGCGCAGCTGTTCAGTCGCCCTTCCACCACCAGACATTCCGGCAAATACGGCGGAAACACTTGCAAATGCCTGTTCATCCTGCGTTTCTAAGTCGTTCATCGCTTGTTTTAATAGCGCTTGGATTTTGTTTGTATCAACGCTTGCGAGATTTGTTCCCTCGACTTTCGAGTAAGCAACAACCCTACGCTCGTGCACGAGCACCGCAATCGTTTTTGTCCCGCCTCCATCAATTGCAATCACAGTCTTCATCACCGAGATCTCCCCTTTAATCAAACTGTTGGGCTGTGTGAAGTTCATAGTACACCCCACGTTGATCAATCAGTTCTTCATGACTTCCATGCTCAACAATTGTACCGTCATCAAAGATGAACAATTGATCAGCATTTTTCACAGTGTTGAGTCGATGGGCAATAACAAAGCTCGTTCTTCCTTGCATCAACGTATCCAATGCCCGTTGCAAATGCATTTCTGTTACTGAATCGATACTGCTTGTGGCTTCATCAAGCAACAATAACTTAGGGTTACGTAATATTGCTCTGGCGATGGACAGCAATTGTTTTTGGCCTTGGCTAATTCCTTTTCCATCTTCAAGCAACGTGTCATATCCTTGAGACAACTCACGGATAAACGGATGGGCATTGGCTAATTTACATGCTTCAATGACCTCTTCCCTTGTTGCTTCTGGTACACTGTAGCGAACATTTTCCAATACCGTCTCATGAAATAAAAATGGATCTTGCAAAACAACTGCCATATTCTCTCGTAAACTGTCTCTCGTTAGTGTCGATATGGAAATGCCATCAAGAAGGATCTCCCCTTCATCAAGTTCATAAAATCGAGTCAACAAATTCATCATCGTCGTTTTTCCTGCTCCCGTCTTACCGACAAGAGCCACCGTTTGCCCTGCATTTACATGGTACGTAACATCTTGAATAGTCGGCGTTGTATCATAAGAAAACGATACATTTTGAAATTGAACATTCCCTTGGACTTCCCAATCGATGACTTTTGCATCCTGTTCATCTGCTTGTTCCTTCTTTTCTTCAAGCACACTAAATACCCGCTCAGCTCCTGCAATCGCTGACAATACAAGGTTAAATTGGTTAGCAAGATCGTTTAACGGACGTGTAAACTGCCTTGAATATTCTACAAAAATTACAATTACACCAACAGTGACGAGTCCATTAACAGCTAACACACCACCTGCTAAGGCGATAATCGCAAAACTAAAGCTGTTTAACGCATTCATAAACTTAGGGATCAGCCAGAATACACTTGCGCCCAAAATCCAGTTTCCCTAAGTGTTGCATTTTTCTCTTGAAACCGCTCTATCATTTGATCTTCTTGTGAGAACATTTTCGTAATTGAATGAGCGGAGATCGCCTCTTCACTATAACCATTCAGCTCGCCAAGATGAGATTGTTGTTCTTTAAATAACACTCGCGTTCGTTTCGTAATCCATCGAATACCAAAGAACATCATCGGAACGACCAGCATGGCAACGAGCGTTAAAATTGGACTTAAGTAAAGCATGACAATGACTATTCCAAGAAGTGTAATCACACTCGTAAACACTTGAATTACCGATGAGTTCAACGTATTGCTAACGTTCTCGATGTCATTGTTCACTCGACTCATGAGATCACCTTGCTCAGAGCGATCAAAAAATCGAATCGGCAACTGCAAAAGGTGATCAAATAGTTGAGAGCGCAATCGATAAACGGTTCGTTGTGAAATGCCAATCATGACAAATTGTTGCAGCCATACGGTGAGTGAATGAAATAGATATACGATTAGTAACAACCCGAGCATCCATACGAATCCATTAACTTCCCCAGTCGCAATAAAACGATCAATGCTCATTCCTACGATAAATGGTCCCGCTAATGCAAGTAGTGCACTCATTGCAACGAGTACAAACACGATTACGAGCTTAAGACGCTCTTTGCGCATCGTTTCCCACAGCTGCCATAGCGTCTGACCGATGTTTTTTGGCTTCTTTCCATTCGGTTGATCCGTGGCAGAATGCTTTTTTTAGCATGTCATCTAAATGGGTGACATCATGCTGAATGGTGCTTTTAATTGTGTTTTCATAGACGATCACCATCTTGTTGCGACTTCGTAATCTCTCGATACAACGTACTCGATTTTAACAACTCTTTGTGAGTACCTGTGGCGATTAATTCACCATCGTCTAACAACATAATTCGATCCATTTTCTTCGTCGTTGCGACCTTTTGTGTTACGAGCAATGTCGTACACCGTAAATCTTCAAGTGCACGCAAGAAAGCATGCTCCGTTTTCATATCCAATGCACTCGTACTATCATCTAACAGCAAAATTGCAGGATCCCGTAGTAACGCCCGAGCAATGGTGAGTCGCTGTTTCTGACCTCCTGATAAGTTGATCCCTTTTTGACCAATTCTAGTTTTGATTCCTTCTGGTAGCTTTTCAATCGTTTCAGATAACTGAGCCCGTTCTAAAGCATCTATGATCTCAGATTCAGTCGCATTTTGTTTGCCAAAGGCAACAACTTCTTTTAACTGCCCAGAAAATAAATGCACATGTTGTGCAACGTACCCGACTTGAGCTCGGATTGAAGAAGTTGCATAGGTTGAACCTGGCTGATCGTCGTATAGTATACTTCCCTCATTCGGTTCATAAAGCCTTGAGACGAGCTGCATTAACGTCGTTTTCCCTGAACCTGTTGCACCGAGTATGGCGACCTTTTCACCAGGCTTAATCGTAAACGATATCTTTTTTAAAACACGGGGCTGATTAGGATCGTAGGTGAAACTCACATTCCTAAATTCAAGCTTTCCGCTTAGTTTTGTAGTTTCTCCTTGATGGACATTGCTCTCTAAATCATCAACTGGAGATTCCATCACTTCAAATAGACGTGCACTCGACGCTTTTGTTCTCGATAAGTTCATAATAATCATCGAGAAAATTCCTAAAGCCATCGCTGTACGAGTGCTATAGTTAATGATGGCGACAATTTCACCTGTCGTTGCTTGACCTGTCTGAATATACGCTTGACCAAACCAAAGAATTGCCAAGATGCTCACATTCATTAACAAAAGAATGATTGGCATCGTCACTTCAACGTAACGAAAGGCAGAAATTGTCTGATCACGTAACTTGCTTGCTCCTTGAACAAAGCGCTTTTGTTCTGAGCGTTCTTTCACATAAGCTCTAATTAAACGGATGGCTTGAATGTTTTCATGGACGATTGTATTTAATTCATCTAAATGATGCTGGACTTTACGGAAACGTGAACTAGCAGCGATAAATAGCCAAAGTAGTAAAACGAAGAGTAGTGGAACGGTAATAAGTAAGATGATCGCAATGCGCCAATTCACAACAAGAGCCATGATGACACCACCGACAACTAAAGCCGGTGCTCTGGCCATAATGCGCATTGACATAAGTAGCGTATTCTGAATTTGAGTGACATCATTCGTTAACCTTGTCGTTAATTTCGCATTGTTGAAACGAGTGACGTTATGTAGAGAAAATCGTTGAATCTTCGTAAAGAGATCTTGTCGCAATTGCCAACCGACTTGTTGACTAACATGTGCAGCTAAAAAGGAATTCAGTACTCCTGCAACGAGTGACACGAACGATAAAGCGACCATGAACAACCCTAATCGCAAGACAACGCTAAGTTCTCCAACGACAATCCTTCATCAATCATTCGGGCAATAAGCAACGGTTGAGCAAGCTCAACCGTCAATTCTATAACCATCATGAATAGTGCTAAGGCGATAATTAATGTATAGGGCTTTAAATACGTAATTAATTTTCTCATGATGTCCCCCGGTAAATCCATTGGCACGACGTTAAAGCTGATCATCAATTATGCACTACGACGAAGCGCTAACGTGTCTTTTGGAACAAGTATAGCACGCTGAAAAAAACTGTCAATTCTGTAATCTGCTGACGATGTGCGTCTAATGATCCTTACATCTTAGAAAGCGCATCGATCACTTTTTGATAGTAAGCTTTCGGATGCGGAACGAAACGAGGGTCAACCTCGTTGTCACATAAGAGCTGTTCACATTCTTTTAAAGAAAACCATGAAACAGACTCAACTTCCTTAGTATCTAACTTAAGTTGCTTAAGCAATTGGTCATCAACTCGTTTGCTGTACGTGTAACAATACTCTCGATCAATTTTCCCCATTCCCATCGAAGCTTCAACTGGAATCACACCTAGGAAATCTAGTTCTTCTATTGCGAACGACAAACCTAATTCTTCTTCAACTTCTCGTACCCCATCATTCGGCGTTTCCCCTGCTTCAAGATGACCAGCTGCGCTAATATCAAACAAATTCGGATAGTCTTCCTTTGTGTTCGAGCGTTTTTGAAAAAGAACGTACATCTCATCGTGTTCCTTCTTAATCAACCAACAATGAAACGTATGGTGCCAGAGCCCTTTTTGATGAACTTTCGTTCGTTCTTCAACTCCGATATGCTTGTAAAACTCATCAAATACATCAAGATATTCCATCACGTTCTCCCCTTAATCATCGTTGTTGTCTAGTGTACTATAGGATCACAAAGAAGGAATAAAAAAAGCCCTTTCTTATGAAAGAGCGTTGTTTAACGTAAAAGGGACAACAGGCTTCATCGCTTCAAATGGATTCCGACAACTGCGACAGTATAAAATTGAACGACAAGCAGTCGGACCAAATACGTTATCCATCGAAACATACGGGGAATCACAGTAAGGACAATCCACGTGCCATTCTTCACCTTCCACATAATCCGTTGGAGGAGGCGCAATCCCATTTTTCTTCAAGTTTTCTTTTCCTTCATCTGTTAATTGTTCGGTTGACCACATCGTTTCGAACGAAAATGATACGTCACACGATGCGATCCAAGGTAATGTGCATAACGCTTCTTTGACGTTCTTCTCAATGATCGTGAGTGCTGGGCATCCGACAAATGTTGGCACGAGAATGACGCGTACATCTTCACCGCAAACGGCAACTTCACGAACCATGCCCAAATCTCGAATTCGTACTCCTGCAAGCTCCGGATCATCAACCGTACCTAAAACCTTCATCACTTCTTCTTCACGAGTAGAACTCACAATGATTGCACCACCTTAAAATATCATGATTTCAAAACGGCTTCTTCTATTATGTTATATAATTAAGAAGTACGCTGTCAACAAAAAGTCATAACATTCTAAAGCTTGCGCCATCGATAATTTCCACATCATCTCTTAGTTTGAGATGATTCATTAACGTAAACAAGGCACTGTCTTTTTGTTTCGCTTCAATCATGCAGTCAATTTGGTTTACAGTTCCTTTAATCGTATGTAAAAACTCGAAAAATAGGTCTGGTTGCACAAAATCATGATGTGCTCGAAATTGTTCATCACTTTTTGGACTTGATATGTGCATTTTCACTGGTAAAGGCGACATCTCCCACGTCGAAAGAACACGCTCCCAATGATCTTCCCAACGCTCATCATGATGATTCGCAAGATGGTGATGGTAATCAAATACGAGTGGAATCTGTAGTTTTTCACAGAGATATAGCGTATCAGTTAACGTAAACGATTTATCATCATTTTCGAGCATAATCATCTGCTGTAACGAAGACGGCACATCGCCCCAATTATCTATAAACCGTTCTAATGCACGATCCTTCTCTTTGTATAGACCACCCACATGCATCACACATCGATGAGTAGGGTCAATGTTCATCCTCTTAGTAACTTGTAATGCATTCCGAGCGTTTTAAGGGAAGCTTTAAAGATCTCCTTCTTTTGAGAATTCAAAAGTACGAAATGATCAGGATGAAAGTCAACGCGCATTTGATGTTCATGAATGTATTTACCAACCTCTTTAAGTTTGTCACGAAGAGGACGCATGTATTTCCAATCAAGCAATTCTTCATGATTCGCAAGTGGAATAAGCCTAGACGTTAATCGGTAAAATGCAATATCAGAAGCTCTATTGTGCTTTAAAATGCGCAACGTATTGTCTAAATTCGATAACGCAATTCGCTCTAACTTTCGAATTGCTGCATCACGGTGATCAATTGATTGAAACTGCTTAAACGTCATCGTTTGAGATGGTGACGCGTTCGTGAGTTCTTGACTCATCGCTACATACCCTAGGCGTACGAGTGTCATGACATGAACCTCCTTGTCTATGAATAGCTTGCCCGAAGAAATAACTGCCATTCAATTGAACATAAAACGATCCAAACTCTAACGAGTCTGGATCGTTTTATTAGCATAGATCGTCGATGTCATCGTGCTCGGCAGAACAATAACTGGCCACCAAAATGGCGTGCCACTCCATCCGTGTTCTTCCTTTCCATTTTGACGCAAGAAAATAATCGCTGGTGTTGTTTTCGCTAACTGACGAGCAACCCTTAATTCACTGCTCTTTGTACTCGCTGTGTCCGGTGATGTCTCGTATACTCCTGTTTTTGTGAGTCGTCGGATGTTACGATTCGTTTTTACGACAATGTGAGCAAAATCTTTCTTTGCCGCATACGCAATCATCGCCTTTACATCATCAACGTGAAAAGAATAGCCTTCATCCATGACGAGCGTTTCACTGATCAAATCAAAAATGTTAGAGACCGCAGAAAGCGAAAGCTTCCCAACCTGCTTATCCTCAAAAGGAAGCAATAACCGATCGATTCGTTTTACGTGCGGAATAATCTTCGTACGATAATCCGTTTGAAAGCCTGTCGGCAAAATCCGCTTATGAGGTGCCAACGTCTGTAATTCAGAAAGCAATAACTTGTTCGGACTGCAAGGAATCAGTTCTTCGTTCTCAGCTTTTTCTATAAAGACGACTTGCTGGTCTTCCCCTTCTTTAGAAAGTGACCTGCGTAACTCAGAATCAAATTCATGCATCCGCTTCATCACGTTGTAGATTTTTTGCGTCGTATAAAACCTCGTTACAACAACGTCGTCGATTGCTCTTGCACCGTACATTCTTGAATGCTGCATCACCGTATCTTGTTGAAAATTCCTCGGATTTCGACCGTAATAAAACCCAATGACGTTTTGAACGGTGATTCCACGATCAAGAATTTGACCACCTATGAAAATATTAAGTGGCGCATGCAATCGCAATTCACCTTGCTTATTGAGCAAATTCTCCACATCTTGTTCTGAGTTCACGACCTCCGTTACGACATGCTCATCATTTAAAGCTTTTTTTCACACACTCGTACACGCGCTCAAAGGTAGGCTTAAAACGTGTCGTCGATTGAATCACATGTTCATATGACTCATGCACGATTTTCTGAAATGCCAACTCATCACCGTGCATGAGCTGGCGAAATTGTTCTTCCATCTTTATGACAACGTCCGCCTGCCACTCATGCGCTTTTTTTCCCACGGTCTGTGTGAATCAGAAACGAATACTTCTTCCAACGCTCATTGGCGTGTCGCTGTTGTTCCCACCGAACTGCAGCTGCGGTGATAAAATTAATAAACGCATGACGCAGTCCTTTCACATTACCCGTCGTTAAAAGTGTCGTTTCCTTCACGCGCCTACGATCTTGTTTTTTTAGGACTTCTATTTCTTGTTCATTCACTGGCCAGAATAACGTGTTTGATAATTCGCTATCAAAATACGTTTTACTTCCAATATACTGATCATGAATCGGCACAATCTCAGTAAACGCTGGACGAATAGGCAGGTAACTCTTTTGTTCATGAACCGTACGGTCCTCAGGTTGCAAGTACAACGAGTACGGCGTGGCAGTTACTTGTAAATAAGAAGAATACGATAGACCCTTTCGAAGTTGATCAAGTTTCGAGAGATGACTCGTAATTCCGTAATGTTAGAAGCTTGATTATGATGATATGAAACACTTGCATAATCTGCTTCATCATCAATAAATAAAATACGTTTATCTTTGAGTTCTGGATGCGTCTCAAAAAACAGCTCATGTAATCGGTCTAAATTCTTCGTTTCCTTCTTTACGACGAGCATGAGTTTTTGATTACGTTCATACTTTCGAATGCGATTTGGTAGCTTCATAATGTCGTACACTCTCGCTTGGTCGTTTTCAATCGGATCATGGAATTCGCTCATTAACCGTTGACACGTCTGTTTTAGCAAAGCATTTGATGACTTTGTTAATACAATTGCTAGGTCGTAATCCCGATCAAATGCTACACCAATTACACCGATAAATGCTCTCGTTTTCCCAGATTGAATGTTTCCAAGTAGCATACCTGGTCGATTTGAAGATGTCGCTTCTGAAGCTAATTTATGATACGTACGAAAGATGACTTGTTCAAGTTCGTTATTGTAATGTTGATTCGCTCGTAATTGCGAGTAAAAGTTCATAGTCAAATCCCCTGTTCACTTAACATATACAGACGAACATCATAACACGCATCACAAATCAGGTAGATGAGTCCACTCATCTACCCCTGTTCAAATTCACGTCCCACAGTACGTTGTATACGGCTGATGACCTTCTGGCGGTTTTGTGTACAGATCGTGATCACTTGAATAAGAGTACGGATCCTTTAGCGCCTCAACAAATTGAATGAGGTGTGATGAATCCCCCTGATTTGCATGGCGTAACACATCTTCTACAATATGGTTTCTCGGAATAATCGCTGGGTTAACTCGTTTCATTTGTGACATGACTTCTTCTTTAGTCGCTTCTTGACGCGAGAGACGCGCTTCATAATTCTCAAGCCAATCATCAAAACGCTTCGTCCCATATAACCCTGTTTCAGCCCACTCTCGTAGTGTTAACGCACGGAACGTATTCGTAAAGTCCGTCTTACGTTGTTCCATTTGCGACAGCAGTTCTCCAATAAGCTCACCGTCTCCACTTTCCTCACTCATTAGCCCAAGCTTCGAACGCATACCTTGAATCATTTCAATCTGATACAAGTCTTTGAAACGGCCGATGGCTTCTTGTGCGACCTCAACACCTTCTTGCTGTGAATCACTTAGAAGGGGAACTAACGCCTCTGCAAGACGAGCCAAATTCCAATTTGCCATGTACGGTTGATTGCTATAAGCATAGCGTGCGTCTTGATCAATTGAACTAAACACCGTTCTCGGGTCGTACGTATCCATGAATGCACATGGTCCATAATCAATTGTTTCTCCACTAATCGTCATATTATCTGTGTTCATTACACCGTGAATAAATCCGACAAGTTGCCACTTGCTAACGAGCTTCGCCTGACGCTTGATCACTTCGTCAAGAAAATAAGCATAACGGTTGTCCTCATCTTGAAATTGCGGGGTATGACGTTGAATCGCATAGTCTGCAAGATCTTTTAGCATTGAATCGTCTTTTAGCGCTCGGGCGTACTCAAACGTACCGACACGCAAATGACTGCTCGCAACGCGGGTTAAAATTGCACCTTGTAACGCGGTCTCTCGATGGACAAGCTCACCTGTTGTAACAACCGCCAAACTTCTAGTCGTTGGGATTCCTAAGCCGTGCATCGCTTCGCTGATCACATATTCTCGAAGCATCGGTTTTAACGCGGCACGACCATCGCCACTTCTAGAATATGGCGTACGTCCGGAACCTTTTAACTGAATGTCAACGCGCTCGCCATTCGGTTTTTGTTGTTCACCGATGAGCAGCGCACGACCATCTCCGAGCATAGTGAAATTGCCAAATTGGTGACCTGCGTATGCTTGGGCAATCTTTGCTGATGACTCCGGTAGCTCGCTTCCTGAAAAAAACATCGACCTTTTCTTGTTCATGAAGGTCATCGAGACCGATTTCTTTCGCTAATTCATCATTCCACATAAACATCTTAGGGGACTGGACTGGTGTTTCCTCTACCTTAGAATAGAACGTTTCTGGTAACTGCAAATAACTATGGTCGAACTTCCACATCACTTAGATCCCTCTTTCGTTACGAATCGTTTCCCGTATCGTATCACAAATCAAGGGATTGCGTTTATCGGTTGAATTCAAAGGGAATCGATGAGTAAAAGCGTAGAAAAGAGGGAAGATTTTGAACAAGAAAATTATGGCCTTTGTTCCAACTTTACCTTTCCTTCTAACGATGGCTTGTGATACACAAGAAGGCGAAAACACGACAAATGAACCCGTTGAGACGACTGAAGCAAGCGATGAAGATCTAGATCCTGATGAAGATCCCGAGCCTGTCGAAGAAGAGGCTGTCAATGCAGATCCTGATGAAGACAACGCAGAAACGCCAGGTCATGAAGTTGATGAAGCGAATGAAGAGGAGTCTGTCGAACATGATGAACACTATTTTACAGAGAATATCGTATTGAATCATGATCAGTTCTTTGATGAAGAATATGGATTAATACCCTTGATGACAATTACTGCATCGGCATCGGATCTAGATCATCGACTTCTAGCTTCATTTACGTCGAGCGATCGAACTCAAGGTAACATTACAGAGTACGTGACGAACATAGAAATTGATGAAGATGATGTTATTCATTTCACATTTTCTGATGATCTTTCTACAGCTCCTATAAGCATGGCTTCTACCGAGAGTCGTGGGTTTATGGAAATGTTGCACGCTGTAAGTGACGGCTTTGGCGCAGAACAAATGAACTTCTACACCGGAGACGAGCCTGGCGTACTGATAGATCCTCTTGCTGAAATGGAAGAAGTACCTGTAGAGCTTGAAGAAGGAATCGGTTATTATCGACCAACTATTTCCTCAGAAGATAGTGAATATGAGAATGTATTCATACCTTCAAGAGTAACGGACGATCCGATTATAAGTGAAGACTTCGGAGAAGTCCTTCGTGAGTTGCAGACATTTGAAGGCGGAGCTTATTATGAATCACCAATTTCAGACGTTATCGAATTGCATGACGCTTGGATCGAAGACGACGGTAAAGCACAACTTCATTATTCAATTACCGATGAGAGTGAGTGGGATGAGGAACAACAACAAGCATTTGAATATGCCGTATTTCTAACCGCACTCGACTTTAATGCGACCAATGCAAGGCTTGTTGATGAAGGCAATCAAGAAATTCTCGATTTCCCGTTGCTTGAAGATCGTGATCCCCATGCAAATCAACCTGAACATTAATGAAAACTAGCCATTCCAATAGTGGAATGGCTATTTCTGTGCAAGGGTTAGGATCTGTATGATATCTTTATCATGTAATTGTTCTAGGTCACCGATCGGACCATATAAAGTGGCGTTTTTCGCCATTTCTTCGAATCCTTCTGCAGCAAGATTAGCAGCTTGTAAGCTTGTTGGCATTCCAATCGTCGTAAGAAACGCCTCTACTTGCTTAATTCCTTCGTAGGCATCGACGGTAACATCTGAAGTTGGTATAACCGAGAACACGTTATGAGCAAACGCCGCGAATCGTTCCGGGTGTGTTTTGTACACGTATTTCATCCATGCAGGCATCACGATTGCAAGTCCTGTACCGTGAGGAAGATCCGCGTATTTGCCGCTGAGTTCATGTTCAATCGCATGGCTTGACCAATCCCCTTCAATACCACCTAAACTTAACCAATCATTGTGGGCCACCGTAGCAAGTAGCATCATTTCCGTACGCGTCCTCTCGCCGTCTGTACCTTCAACTAAATCTTTCGCTACAGAAACAATAGATCGCAATGTCGCTTCTTGCCATTCTCGCACAAAGGGTAAGGGCTCAAGCTGTGAAAAATACCGTTCAAACACATGTGAAAAAAATATCTGTACAGGCGATCGCAAGTTGTTTCTTACTCAAACTGTTCGTAAAATCAGGGTTTAAAAGTGCAAACTGTGGGCGAATGTAGTCATTGCTCTCCATATCTCGCTTTGACGCTAACGTATCGTGAGTGAGAACACAATCCGCACTCGCTTCAGAACCCGATGCAGGTAACGTGACCAAGGCACCGATCGGAAGTGCCTTCGTCACAGACGCTTGGTCACTAAAGAAGTCCCATACGTCACCTTCATACTCCACGCCCACTGCAATTGCCTTAGCTGAATCTATGACACTTCCACCGCCGACAGCAAGAATGAAATCTACGTTTTCCTCCCGACAAAGCTCAATGCCATCGAGAACAAGCGAGCGTGTCGGATTTGGTTTCACACCACCAAGTGCTACATAGGAGATTTGTTCTCGTTGTAACCACTGGGTGATTTGATCATACAATCCATTTTGTTTAATGCGATCGCTGCCGTAATGAAGCAGAACTCGCGTACCACCTACTTGGCGAATTTCTTTTCCTACTCGTTCAACTGAGTCGGTCCCAACGATTAGTTTCGTCGAGCTTTGATGAGAAAATGAAAGCATCGCACCTACTCCTTATTGTTTCTTCCGTGACCTTCCTGATAGTAAAAGACCGAGCCACAAAGCAAAACCAGCGATTAAGAACACCATAAGTGAAGAAATGGCAATGAACATTTCTCCAGTTGCAGCACCTGCAGAGAAACCAACAAACACCGCGAACAACATCGTACCAACTGCTAAAGCATAGAGCGCTGCACGACCTTGATGCATGGCATATCTTTTTGTAGTCTCAATAGTTAGGATGCTATAGACAAGAAGTGCACCACCTGAAACTGTAAAAATGTTCGGTCCAACAACAGAGACAGACTCAAGATCCATAAACACGAGCATTAACGACGTTAGAGTACCGAATAGAATGAGGACTGCAGAAGCGACAATCCCTACTTTTGAAATGCGCGCAGACTTTGATGAATACATGTTGTGTTTCGCTTCTTCTTGTGAAGATCGTTGCAAATCTTCAATTAGACCACTTAAATCCCCAAGTGATGCTTTCGCTTCCTTAAACGCTTGATCTTCTTCTAGGCCACGTGACTTGTAGTCACTTATCTTCTCCTTCATGTTGGAAAACAATTCTTCTTTCATTTCATAGGCTTCTTGACTACTTCCAACATTTTTAAATAGATGATTGATGTACGTCTCAATCTTTCTATCTAACGCATCAGTCATGTAGAATCTCTCCTTTAATAAGTTGATTGATGACTTCTTTTGCAAAATCCCAATCTTGTCGATTTTGTTCATACCGCTCTTCTCCTTCTGGTGTTAAACGATAATACTTCCTTCGCCCACCTTGCGTTTCATCGCCCCAGTAAGACGTGATCAACTCTTCTTTCTCAAGTCGACGAAAGGCCGTGTAAAGCGTAGCTTCTTTGAGCTCGTATTGATCGTCACTCAATTGAATGATCTTCTTATAAATGTCATAGCCATAGCTATCTCCTTGACGAAGTATATTTAGAATAATTGTGACCGTATGTCCTCGGATCAAATCAGTAGAAATTCCAGACATAACCTCACCTCCTAAAATACATTATATGCAACATTACTATTTGTGTCAAAGTAATATTGCACAAAAAATCACACGAAAGGTATAACCCTTCGTGTGACCCGTTAAAACCATGTGTTTATACCGTTGCAAATGGCTCGTACTTACTTCCGTGCGCTGTGGCAACCGCTTCGTATGTGATTTGGCCTCGGTACGTATTTAAACCTTTACGTAAATTCACATTGTGAAGTAATGCTCCATCTAAATCATTAGCGATTAGAACAGCATAAGGAATTGTCACATTACTTAATCCAATCGTAGACGTTCTCGGCACTGCCCCTGGCATATTCCCAACAGCGTAATGAACGACATCGTGCTTTGTATACGTCGGATCATCGTGTGTAGATACACGGTCAACCGTTTCAAAAATTCCACCTTGATCAATTGCCACATCAACAATGACAGAATGAGCTTTCATTAACTGAACTGTTGATTCACGGACGAGACGAGGTGCTTTTGCACCTGGAATTAATACGGCTCCGATAACAAGGTCTGAATCAATGACGTTTTCGTGAATGCTGACGGGGTTACTCATCACAGTCGTTACTTGGTTACCAAACAACTCATCTAATTCACGCAAACGAACAGGGTTCGTATCTAGAATTGTCACACTTGCTCCAAGACCGATTGCAATCTTGGCTGCATTAGTCCCAACAACGCCACCACCAATGACAGTTACTTTACCACGAGGCACACCAGGAATTCCGCTTAATAAAATTCCCTTCCCGCCTTTAGGCTTCTCAAGAAACTGAGCGCCAATTTGAGAAGCCATCCGTCCAGCCACTTCACTCATCGGTGTAAGAAGCGGAAGCGTTCCTTTATCACTTTCTACCGTTTCAAATGCAATTGCTGTCACTTTCTTTGAAACGAGAGCTGATGTAAGCTCAGGCTCTGCTGCTAAATGTAGATAGGCAAACAAAATCAGCCCTTCATAGAAATACTCATACTCACTTGCAACTGGTTCCTTAACTTTCATCACCATTTCCATCTTCCAAACATCAGCTGCAGTTGGCTCAATAACAGCACCGGCTACGTGATACTCTTGGTCCGAAAAACCAGAAGCAACTCCTGCCTCCGTCTCAATATGTACGTCGTGTCCTGCTGCCTTCAATTGACTAACACCCGCTGGTGTAATGGCCACACGGTTTTCGTTGTTCTTTACTTCTTTTGGAATTCCAATACGCATAAACTTAATCCTCCTTAAGGATGAACGACTTCAAGATCAGAAGCCTTATACAAACTCTGGCGTCGCTGACTCCAACTACCGTTGATTCTCTCACGGCGGAGCACTTCTTTATCTGTTGTTGCAACGAGTACATCTCCAGTTGAAACGTTCGATTCAATTAGCACACCGGTAGTTGAAAGTTGCGGTGCAAGTGGCGAGTAGATGCCTGTTACTCCGTGATACGTTTTGCTCTGACTCACAGTTGGCACTCTGCCAACGAGTGACGATGTGACAACAAAAACTTGGTTTTCGATTGCGCGTGCTTTGGCAATTCGCTCCACTTCTAGTGACGACGCTTGGGTTGAGCCTGCGAAAGGTACGACTACCCAGTGTGCACCACGTTCGACTGCCAACCTTACAATTTCTGGGAACTGCAAATCATACCCTAACATGAGCGACACCTTGCCAAAGTCCGTTTCAAAGATGTTTAATTCATCTCCAGGTGCTACACCATACTTCCGTTCTTCCTCGACAGTTATATGCAGTTTGTCTTGAACATCAACCGTCCCATTACGGTGAAAAAGGTGTGCTCGATTTTTAAGCGTTCCTTCGTCTTTTACAAAAGTTGAACCTGCAAAAATGTTCATGTTATAACGAACTGCAAGAGTATGAAACAATGAACGGTAGTTCTCGTAATCTTCAGCAACCGCTCTCGCTTGCTTGCTTGGAATGGTTTCTTCTTTGAACGATAACCATTGCAACGTTAACAATTCGGGAAATACGATCGCTTGCGCATGGTGTTCCAATGCGATCTGCACGTCATTCTCCACATGAATCGCAAAATCTTCAAAAGATGAAATTTGAGATAGTTCATATTGGCTTGCTGCAAATGTCACAGGCAATGAACGTTGATACAACGCCTCATCAGGCTGTACATAATGAGGATTTTTCCATTCCATGAGTGACGCGTACTCTAACGATTCACGGTCATGTTTCAAGTAGCTCGCTAAAACTTTTCGCAATTTGAATCCGTGCGATAATTGAAACGTTAATACTGGATCGTAAATATTCTTCTTAATCACTTCTTCAGCATACTCTTTTGCGCTAAATTGATCCGCATACTTATGATAGTTCGGCAATCGTCCGCCAAATAAAATGCTTTCAAGATTAAATAATTGGCAAATCCGTTGTCTTGCTTCGTATAGGCGACGGCCAATTTTCATATGGCGATAGTCTGGATGTACGACGACTTCAATGCCATACAAATGTCGACCATTCGGATTGTGGTTGCGAATATATCCGTCATCGGCGATGTCTTCAAAACGATGGTCTTCTCCATAATCATCAAAATCGATAATTAAACTTGAGCAAGAACCGATAATCTTACCGTCGTATTCGACACAGACTTGACCTTCTGGGAATGTTCGCAACTGGCTTTCAAAGTGTTTTCTTTTAAAAGCGATTTCAGGAATACCAAAGCCAATCGCATTTACAGTAATGATTTGATCGATATCAGCAAACGTCGTCTGCCTAACGATGATTTTGGGTTCACGACTCATAAAGCAACCTCCATCACGAGTTAGTTGGTTTTTATGGACACAAATTTCTCGATAAGATAGTCGTCAAGCCCATATTTGCCGCCTTCTTTGCCTGTTCCACTTTCTTTTATTCCACCAAATGGGGCTTGAACGGTAATTGGAGTCGGGTCGTTAATGCCAACAATGCCGTATTCAAGTTCATTCATCACTTCATATGCACGACTAAGATCATTCGTAAAGCAATACCCTGCTAATCCATAACGGCTGTTATTTGCCCGTTCAATGACTTCTTCCGTCGTTTCAAATGAGAAGATCGGCGCGACCGGTCCGAACGTTTCTTCAGTCGCAATCCGCATGGTGTCGGTTGCTCCTTGAATGACTGTCGGTTCAAAGAAATTCCCATCACTTTCGATGATGTTCCCTCCACTTAAGACTTTGCCACCTTTAGAACAAGCATCTTGAACATGTTCATTTACTTTCTGAACCGCACCATCGTTAATTAGAGGACCGACATCTACACCTTCTTTCGTCCCATCACCAACCGTTAACTCTGATACTTTACGCGCTAAAAGATCTCCAAACTCTGAAGCAACCGATTGTTGAACGTAAACACGGTTTGTGCTAATACACGTCTGACCTGCATTTCTAAACTTAGACATGAGCACACCGTTTGCCGCTGCTTCAAGATCCGCATCTTCAAAGATGATAAAAGGGGCATGACCGCCAAGCTCCATACTCATGCGTTTCATTGTCGCCGCAGAATCACGCATGAGCATCTTACCGACAGCCGTTGAACCCGTAAACGTCAACTTACGCACATCCGTGCTGCTCGTCATTTCTTTACCAATCGCTTCTGCATCTCCAATGACTAAATTCACAACTCCTGCAGGCACTCCCGCTTCATGGAAACATTCAAATACGTTAATCGCAGAAAGTGGTGTAGCCGGTGCAGGCTTCAATACGACCGTACACCCCGCAGCCAATGCTGGAGCAATTTTTCTCGTAATCATTGAAAAAGGAAAGTTCCATGGCGTAATTGCCGCTGCGACTCCGACAGGTTGGCGAAGAACCATAAGGTGCTTGTCTTCATGAGATGCTGGTACAACATCGCCATACACACGCTTCGCCTCTTCTGCATACCACTCTAAGTAGTTAATTCCACTCGTGACTTCTCCTTTTGCATCAGCAAGTGGCTTACCATTTTCTTTTGTAATCGTATTAGCCAATTCGTCTGCACGAGAGCGCATAATCTCAACTGCTTTTGCCATATAGGCACCTCTCGTTGCACCCGGTAGCTTACGCCACGTTTTGAAGCTTTCACTGGCAGCTTGAATCGCTTCTTTCGTTTCGTTTGCGCCAACGACAGAGACAGAGCCGATGACCTCTCCTGTTGCTGGATTATACACATTCTCTTGATCAGTCGTTTCCAACCATTCTCCATTAATGTACGCCATAATGCCCCTCCTGAGTAATCGATACAAATTCATTTTCGCTAGGTTTGCCGACACAAAGATCCATCGTACGCTTTGATAAGTTCATCACAACAGAAAAGACCGTTTCCATCTGTCGATGCGTTGGTGCCGCTTTGTTTTTGAAATGATTGATTGCATTCGGTGCGTTGTACGTATCACCTAGCCATGATTTAAAAGTGTCTTCATCAATACGCTCATTATCTACGAGCGCGCCGAGCATAAGCTGTTCTGCACGTTTTTACGAAGCATTGAATCTTCAAAACGCAACTCATTCATATCGGTTAAATCTTGCAATACTTTCTGTGATAGTACATGGTTCGTATGAACAAGCCTGCCGTCTTCACCACTCACGTAATCCATTCCAAAAGGTGATACTTCAACGTTGACACTCATTCCAGCGTCTTTGCCATTGTCATAACCAATAAGAAAACTTGCTGCTGCCGCGATTTGTTTTTGCTTAATCTTCGCAATGGCTTCGCTCATACTATAAGAATTGAGCACAGCCCGTAATCCGAGATGAATTGGCAACTGATCAGACTTTTTGTCTGTAATGAGAGCGTTAAAACAAATCCCAACCCCCGCTTCATTAAAGCCAATTTTGCCGATCATGCCACCTTCAGTTACCATCGTAATTTTTGGCGCATTAACCGCTTCGATATCAAGGAGTAACAAGCTTTTCTCTTGTTCCCCTTTCCAGTCCCAATTTTGTGCAATGATCGTGTCATTGGTTAACGGCGGATACACAGACATCGCTGTACAGCCATCTGAAAAACTCGGTCCACTACCTGCTAGAGCAATTTCACTTCGCGCATTTAACGCTAAAATGTCTTCAAAATCAACTCCAGCACCTGACGCAATACCTTCAATTTCTTCTAACATCGATGGATCGTGCTTTTCAATCGCTTTTACGTGAACGAGCGCCCGCTCACGCGCTTCTTGCCACGTGATATTTTGGTATCCATGGAAAAGACGCTCGTATAAATCCAAACTTTGTACAACTTGCTCTTTTCCAAGCTCACCGTGTTTCTTACCGATTTCTTTTGCAGAACCTGCTAACGTTAAACGTTTAATCATCCGCTCACTTCCTTTTCATGGATTAAAAGGAGGCTGTTAATGCCTCATCGATGATCGAAATCATTTCCACAATCTCTTCTTTAGTAATCGTTAACGGCGGTGCAATGGCAATTACATCTCGATTGGGACCTAATGCTCGTAAAATAAGTTGGCGTTCAAAGCATTCATCAACGACTTTGACTGCAGGTGCAACATCTTCAGCGAAGCGTTCTCCCGTTTCAGCATTCTTTACGACTTCAAATGCCGCTAACATACCGATCGAACGACTATTGGCAACGTGAGCATGTTTTTCTTCAAGTTTCTTTAATTGTGCAAGTAACTCTTTTTCCATCTGAGCAGTATGTTCTACGATTTTCTCATTTTCTAAGATCTCAATATTCTTTAACGCAACCGCACAAGCCGTCGGATGTCCACTGTACGTAAACCCGTGAGCCAATACACCGTCATATTCGTTAATAACCGTATGAATTGCATCGTTAACCATGACCCCACCTAATTGGGCATAGCCACTCGAGATTCCTTTTGCGATGCTCATCATGTCTGGTGTAACACCCCAATGCTCTACACTAAACATCTTGCCTGTACGTCCAAACCCACAAATGACTTCATCTGCAATGAACAAAATTTCATGCTCATCACACAGTGCTCGTACTGCTTCCAAATATCCTGCAGGTGGAATGTACACACCGCCAGAACCTTGAACAGGCTCCAATATAACAGCAGCAATGGAATCGGCACCTTCACGCTCAATCGTCGCGCGAATCGATAACTCATAATCCGAGTCATTTTTGTCACCGCTTTCACAAGCAGTAATATGAGCTTTCGCATGGAGAACATCTGCAATCCCTGACTCTGAGAAGTTATGGAACAACGGGATTGCCGTTGCCGTTTGTGCACCAATTGTTACACCGTGGTACGCATTTTCTAATGCAATAATCTTGCGCTTTTTCGGCTTGTTCTTTTGCGCCCAATAAAACCGTGCTAATTTAAACGCCGTATCATTTGACTCTGAACCACCCGACGTGTAAAACACTGCGTTTAAATCGCCTGGTGAGATGCTTGCTAGTTTCTCTGCTAATTTAATCGCCGGTTCATTTGAGTACCCTTTAAAAGAAGAAGCATAAGCCATTTGAGTCATTTGTTCATACGCCGCTGTCGCAAGTTCTTTACGACCATGGCCGATATTTACGTTCCAAAGCATAGATAAGCCGTCAAAATATCGCTTTCCGTCTTTACTGTTGGCGTAGACACCTTCGCCACTCGTGAAAATAAGCGGCGTTCCTTCTTCTTGTTGCAGCTTCGGTGATGATGTCGGATGAATATAGTGCTTTTTATCTTGCTCAATTAATGTATGAACATCGCTTGCTACCGTTTTAACCATGAAAAACGCCTCCTAAGTATGCAATCTATACCTAGTTAAAATGCAATTCTTATGCCAACACAAAACCTTACTCAATCACGCATAAACCCACTTCACTTTATGCATAATTGCATAAATGATGATTCGGTGCATACATGTAAAACGAAACACCTGCACGCCTTACTCTCTTGCAGGTGTTTCGCTTTGTAGCTTTGCCCATTTTCGACTAACAGCCGATTGACTAATTCCTAATGCTCTCGCAGCTTTTGTCGTTGTCTTAAATTGTTCCATCGCAAGACGCAATAACTGATTCTCAATGAGTTGCTTTGCGTCATTTAAAGGCATAACAGAAGCCAAGACCGGTGAAGTTGTTGACGGTTTAATCACTTTTTCGACACGTAAAAATTGACTAGCTGCTTCTGCAGAAATTAAATCATCGTCTGCAGTCACGAACAATCGCTCGACGACATTTTGAAGTTCGCGAATATTCCCAGGCCATACGTACGTCTCAAGTAAGCTAAGTGCATCGGGCGAGAACGAATGGCGCATCTGATAACGCTCATTTAGCTTTCGTATAAAGTGGTACGCTAACAGTGGTATATCATCAGGTCGCTCTCGTAATGGTGGCACATGGATGGGCACGACATTAATGCGGTAAAACAAATCTTCACGGAAACTACCTTCTTGTACCATTTCATCCAAATTCCTATGCGTGGCTGCAATAATCTGCACATCAACAGGAATTGGCGTTTGTGAACCAATTGGCACGACTTCCCCTTCTTGCAAGACACGAAGCAACTTCACTTGTAATGACATTGGAATATCACCAATTTCATCTAGAAAAAGCACACCGCGATCTGCCTGCTGAAAATAGCCCGGCTTTCCCTTTGAATCAGCACCAGTGAATGATCCCTTCGTGTAACCGAACAGCTCACTTTCGAGGAGTGATTCAGGAATAGAGCCACAATTTAGCGCTAAAAACGGTTCGCTACTTCTTGCACTTTTCTCATGAATGGATTTCGCAATCAGTTCTTTTCCAACACCCGTTTCCCCGTGAATGAGGACAGTCGACGAGAACATTGATAATTTTTCGATGTTCTTCATGATTCTTTCCATCTTCTCACTAGCGTAAATAAGCGTATGCTTTGGGGTTTGTTGATTCTTTAGACTTTCTAGTTCTTCCTTATAACGATTCGAGATGGCCTTCGTTTGCCTCAACTCTGATTTCAACTGAATATTCTCTGTTATGTCCCTCGAGGCAATAATAATTCGCTCAAGTTCCCCTCTTGCATTAAATACAGGGTTTCCAATCGCAAGCACTTTGTCACCCGAAGGAATCTCTTGAACGACAGACACTTTCTTTTGTTGTTTTAAGACGAGCTTTGTCACCGATGGAGGTAACCCTTGTAAATCAACTTCTAATAAATTCTTACCAACGAGCGCATCGATCCCATCAGGCCATAATCCTTCAATATACTTGTCGCTATGGCGTAGCAATGTGCCATCTTTATCAACAATTAACACTTCATCATACATCGTGGACAAAATCGCATTTAAGTCCCGGTTCAAGTCTTTCACAAATTCTATTTCCATTGCCATCTGTTCAACATTGGCAGATCTTGAACGATGATTATTGCCCCTTCTACTTCTCCGGTTCCATTCTTAATCGGGCTATAGTCGACGAGGATTCCCATTTCATCTGTAATGAGAATTTGATTCAGAAGCGTTTCACCGTATGTAAACACACGATGTACGTGATCTTGTTGAAACACTTCACCAGCTGATTTACCGACGACTTGTTTATGTGTCGACCGAATCATCTGCAGCGCCTTATCATTACTATTCATAATTCGTTCATTTTTATCAACGATGAACATGCCCATTGGAATCGAAGACAACAGAATTTTTAGTAGATTCGCGTTATGATGTTCTCGTTGAAACAGCTCAATTAACACATCTTCTCGTTCAATGAATCCAATTGGTGACTCTGATTCATCATGAACAATCACAATCGGCTCACCCATTAAATGAAATATCAATGGAAGTGTAAACGATTGATCCGGTTGAATCACCCCGACATTGTGCATGGATGTAGAAACTAACTCTAAGTCTTTGCGCGACTGAATGCCGTCACTATCTTTCAACTCGACATAGGCTTGCAGTTGATTATCCTTTTCCAAGAAAAGGAACGGCTCTTTGCACTCTTGCAAGTATTCTGTTATTTCATCGGAATGTTCAGGAATGGTGTAAATTGGTCGCAGTTGTTCCATTAACATAACAAAACTCTCCCTTTCTATCAGTATACTAAAAAAAGTAGAGAGATTGTTAGAATTGTTGATAAATTATCTAACTAGCTTGCTTACTTTCTGTCGTCGGTTCATCGTCTTCATACTCAATTGTAAAGCCAATATAGCCATAAATAATCGCTACAATCGGACTTAACAACGCCAAGAATGCGTACGGCGCATAACTAAACGCGCTTACACCAAGCGTTGCGAACATAAACGCTCCACACGTGTTCCAAGGAATTAATGGTGATGTCATCGTCCCTGCATCTTCAACCGTCCGTGATAAGTTCTTTAATTTCAAGCGACGTTTTCTGTATTCACCTTCATACATTCGCGCCGGTAAAATAATACTCAAATATTGATCACACCCAACGACATTCGATGCAAACGCAGTGGCAACTGTCGTTGCAATTAAACTTCCTGTAGATTTTGCAAGACGCATCAGACTTTCAACAATCGCCTTGAAAAACCCTGCGGACTCCAATATTCCTCCAAAGCTCATCGCAATGATAATTAACGAAACGGTCCACATCATCGCTTCAACGCCACCGTTTGTTAACAAGTTGTCGACAGCCTCATCACCCGTTTCGACGACATAACCTTCAACAAGCATGCCGATTGTATCTTCAAACGCTACCCCTTGAACAAAAATAGCACAGATTAGCCCAAGTACTGAACCGATGACGAGTGCCGGAATTGCAGGGGTTTTCATGATCATGAGAATAATAACGATCAGAGGAACAAGAAGTAACCACGGTGTGATCGTAAACAATTCTGTTAAATTTTGTTGCAGATAAGCAATTTGAGACGTATCCGATCCAGATTGATGTAAGAAAAAGCCCATAATCGTATAAATGATCAACGAAATAATCAGTGCGGGAATCGTCGTATAAAGGAGATGACGTATGTGCTCAAACAAATTCACCCCGAGCACCCCTGGCGCTAAGTTCGTCGTCTCAGAGAGCGGTGATATTTTATCTCCAAAGTAAACACCTGAAATAATTGCACCTGCAACCATCGCTGGATTCATTCCGAGTCCTTCACCAACACCCATTAAAGCAATACCGATCGTACCCGCGGCCGTCCAGGCATTACCGCCAGCTAACGAAACGACACAACAGATAATACAAGCAGCAACAAGAAAATAGCCAGGAGATAGAATACTCAACCCGTAATAAATCATCGTTGGTACGATTCCCCCGGCAATCCAATACGCGATAATCGTTCCGATAATAATTAAAATGATGATCGCTTGCATGGCAAGTCCAATAGCTTTTAACATCCCCGATTCTAATGTTTTCCACGTGTGACCTAGAGCCATCGCAATGATGACGGCAACTACTGCACTAATAAACAGTGGAAAGTGTGGGTCTGCACCGTATCCCCCAATCGCAACGACCAATGCAACAATCATAAAAGCAATTGGCAATAACGCTATGAGCAATGTCGGTTGCTTTGCTTCTTTCATTCCCTTCTCTCCTTTTGCGTGTATCTTTTTAAGAGAATTGAACCTGCAAAAACTTGCCAACTTACTTTTACAGTCCCATCAAGAAAAAACGCAGTTCTAATTATGCATTTTTGCATAATCAGAACTGCGTGCATAATTCTTAACTTTCATTTACGACTACTCAATCTTTGAGGCTTTTTTCATCAACACGTTCTAGTACTCTAAGTAAATTGCGAGCTTAATGTATGCACATAAACATGAATGAAATCCCTATCTCTAATAAGCTAGTCCGATTCTAGCTCCTATGTACTTATCACATTCGACTTGCTTCCAGGTACATTCCGCTGTGTCAGGCACGGATATTTTCGCTCCACCTTCTGGCAAGAAGTCACGTTCTACTCGATACTGTCCAGTGTACTCCCCATCTGGTAAATAGGTTGGGCAAACGATCGTCCAATCAAGACCTGATGCCTTCAAAAAATCATATGCTCGGTGATGGTCTTCTGCTGCTCGAGTTAGCTTACGCTTTGATTCACTCGATTGATAACGAAGCAATTCAGGTGATGTTCTACTTTGTAAAATCCCAGCTGTACCTACCGTAATGATTCGCCTTACCCCTTGTCCTTTCATAGCGTCTATGATGAGTGGCATGCTCTCCGACAGCGTTGTTGATCCATCTGTATTGAGTGCACTAATGACAACGTCCACACCTTCGATTGCATGAGTAATATCATCTTTATTTAAGACATTTCCTTTTATAATCGTTAGGTTTTCATGCTCAGTCTTGGCATTCTCTGGTGTTCGTACCAAGACCGTCACGCGGTAGTTTTCTTGAAGTGCATGATTTACGACATGACTTCCTACCCTTCCAGTAGCGCCTAAAATTAAACAGTTCATGCGCATTATTCCTCCTCTATGCCTCTACGATGCGATTAAACTGTGCTTCTTTCTTAGTTTAGAACGAACACCTTACGTGAATCAACAATGAAGCTTCGAACAGTGTTTATTGCAGCTGTTTTAAATCAGTAACCAATTCAGGCAAGCCGTCTTGAAACAGGTGATCCTTTCCTGAAAGCAGTCTCGGATTTAAGCTTCGGATTTTCTCTGCATAATACACCATATGTGTATCCGGCACTTGGTCATCATCTTTGCTTTGATAGAAATACATGTGAGGAATGGTTGGCAACCTCGTACCGAAGTCCTCACATAACACAAAGTCCTCTCGTCTCCAATCAGCCACACCCCAAAATGGCGATGCGATTAAACACAAAGCAGAAATGGATACATGACACTTTTCTTCAGAGAGGTATTTCAACAAAACCGATCCACCCAACGAATGCCCGATTAAAACTACGCCGTCATGCATAGATGCAAAGGATTCATCTAGAACGGCTTTCCATTGAGCGTATTTAGGATCTTCTGGGAACGGCATTGGCGGGGCCATCCATTCATAGTCATTGCCTAATTGTTGAACAAGTGACCCCTTTAAAGCGTCACTTCCTTCGTGGGCATTTTGCGGGCCTGCACTATGAATAAATAACACTTGTTTAGTCACTTTAATTCCCCACTTTCATGTTAGAGATTCAAAAAAACGATAAAAATTATCACACAAACTGCAAGACTAACACCATCTTTAATTACCTCTCCTCGAGGTTTGTAATGGCGATATAATAGGATCGCTAAAAGGAGAATAGTAGATGCAACGAGCGAAGATAAAACAGTTGCTGCATACAATACCGCTATCAAATCTGTAAAATAGCCAATGGTTAACACAATTACAACGAAAAAGAGCACCCCAAGCCACTTTTGCCAACGATAAACTCTGCCATCAAATGCAATTTCACTCAGAGAATGCTTCATCGCACTACCTCCCTCGATAAATAAGTAGCGTTTCGTTCGCCCTATTATTCCTCCTTATAAACGTTTACTTCGTTAGACAAAATTCATCCTCCATTTAAATTACGACATCGTTCAGTCTCGTTTTAGACAACCGCTGTCGAATCCTATCTAATATTCCTTAAACTACCAGAATATATTTTATTCGAGAGATTTTTGTTGTATTATGCTAGTTAAATATATAGAAAGTGCGATTATTCATGGAATGACACAGGAAAGGAGTATTTCAACTTGACTGAAGAATACGAAATCATAAAAGACTTAGGATCTTGGCTACATTGTTTATCTCTTAACGATCTTGAAAAAGCCGCTCAGATCCGAGATCAACTTACTGAAAATCTACCATTCTACAGTTAGATCCACAAACAAAATCATACTACAACTTGCTTTATTCTAAACACCAAATGATGCTCTCAAAAAAAACGAAAAAACAAAACGACCATCCAAATGAACCTTTTCAAGAGCAACCTTCTTCAGAAAAGGATTCAGAACAAACATTAATGTACCTTTATCATTATATGGAAGGGACGCTCCTTAATCACTCCAAAAACTATTATAAAGCGTTAAAGCATTACACTGCCGCTGAAAAACAGCTTGGTGTGTTATGCGATATCGATCAAGCAAACTTTTATCTTCGACAAGCGAACACATTCCATCATTTAGGAGAAAGCATAACAGCCTTAAACTATGCGATCAAAGCCTACGACACATATAAGAAAAGTCATGCATCTACGAAAAAAAACCGTCCGTGCGCTAGTGCTGATCGGGAACATCTATTCAAAAACTGGCTATTATGAAAAAGCAAAATCCACATTCGAAGATGCACTTACCATTCAAGGACTTAAAGACCGCCAACGTGCAGTTTTATATCAAAGCATCGCTAAAAATGACTACCTTTTTCATTACAACAATGATGCAGAACATGGATTTAAGAATGCTTTGAACGTTGATGAAGAATTACGACTAGAATTCCAAGCGGATACCCTCTATCGGCTTGCAAATTCGTGCTTTCGACAAGGTAAACAAAAAGAAGGAGATCAGTTATTACATAAAATTGAAGAAGCACTTACAAAAGATCACAATCGATATGAAGAGTTTCGTGCTAAAAGCATGATCTCTAGAGGTGTGTTCTTATATAAGCCTTTTCATGATGGGATGATTTGGGAAGGTTTTCAGCTATTAAAGAAATTCGGAATCCAAATCGAGCTCATTGAGTTGGCTCACGAGGTATCCGATTATTACTATGTCAATAGCAATTACGAGAAAGCCTATGACTACTTGTCACTGGCAAAGCGGCAGAAGAAAAACATTGTAGAGTAACATTTATAAAGTGCCTTCATCGTCTTTTTCATCGGCTGCTTGGATGACTTCTTCACTGGATGGTTCTACGTGACTTGCAATGACAACTGACAACATACTAACTACCATAAGTAGCGCAATTTTCATCGTTGCACCTCACATTTTCTCAATTAGTTAGAATTACGATACCAGTTTCTACTAGATAAATACAATGATTTTGCTTACTTTTGAATACAAAAACAACAAAAAAAAGACTTGGAAATTCATCCAAGTCATTCGTTTTCTATTCATGATCAAAAGCAGGGATTGCTGTTTCGTCGTAATTTTCTTCTAGAAAGTCACGAACGATGTCACTCGTCATCACCTCTGCGAGTGTTTGAATTGCCTCTTCGTCTACGTTATCTTCACGAGCGACAAGTGTAATTGCGAATTCATTTTCTGTGCCTTCAGTGAGAAGCGCGTCATTTGCAGGAGTTAATCCTAACGGCTCAGCATAAGCCGGAGTTATGACAACCGCATCTGCATCGTCATACATTCTGGCGAGCATAAGCAAATCGACTTCTTCAAAGTTGTAATCATTCGGGTTCTCGCTAATATGAGACTGTGTATAATAACGCTCATCTGTTTCTTCTAGCTCAATAACGTCATGCTGTGCGAGTAGCTGTAGCGAACGGTCAATATTAGAGATGTCATTTGCAATTGCAATCGTTGCACCTTCTGGAAGTTCGTCCATCGATTCATAATCAGCAGCATACACACCGTAATTAGCGAAATAAATTGGCTCCACAGGTACTAGAGATGCATCGTTATTAATGTTGTACTCTTCCATAAACGGAACGTGTTGGAAAAAGTTCGCATCTACTTCTTCATGATGCAAAGCATCATTCGGTTGAATATTGTCTCCAAGTACAACAACATTTAGATCAATGCCCTCTTCAGCCAGTTCTGGTTCAACTAGTTCGAGAATTTCAGTCATTGGAGGAATTAAGGAAGCAACGTCTAGAGTAACTTTTTCACTTACCTCAGTTGCTTCTTCTGCACTTTCCGTCGTTTCTTCGGTTGAATCTGTTTCTTGTTGATCTTCAGATGTTCCACATGCAGCTAATAATAGAGCAGGTATTGCAACTAGTGTCGTAAGTTTTTTCATGGTGAATCAATCTCTCCTAACGTTTGTCGATCTTTCTTGCAATGGTCATTCCGATAAATTGAATCATCTGAACGAGTATAACCATAATAACAATGACATATAGCATTAAATCCGTTTGAAACTGTTGATAACCATAACGTAT
Organism: Geomicrobium sp. JCM 19055; assembly: GCF_000698185.1. Lineage (NCBI taxonomy): Bacteria > Bacillati > Bacillota > Bacilli > Caryophanales > Geomicrobium > Geomicrobium sp. JCM 19055. The sequence continues at coordinate 15,907 of NZ_BAXL01000024.1, read as the reverse complement.
GGCAAAGTCACCAACGCCTCCGCCTCCAACTACCCCCATAATCGTTGAATAGCTAATAAAGCTAATCGTCGACATCGTAAGTCCAACGACTAATCCCGACCTTGATTCTACAAGTAGAAATTTAAAGACGACTTCTTTCACCGAAGCTCCCATGGAAACCGCTGCATCGATCACACCTTTAGGAATTTCTAACATGGATTGTTCCACGAGCCTAGAATAATGGGCAAACGCAATGATTGATAGTGGCACCGTTGCAGCTGCAGTACCAATCGCTGTCCCCATAATAAGACGAGTAAAAGGAATTAAGAAGACGACTAGAAGCAAAAACGGGAACGAGCGAATAATGTTAACGAGAAGGTTCAACGAAGAAAAAAACGAAACGACTTTCTAACAAATTGCCTTTTCGACACAAATACAGCAGTGTTCCAACAGGCAGTCCTACTAGAATAGCAGCAAGAAGTGAAACGCCTACCATAATAAACGTCTCTCCGATTGCCTGCCAAATTTCCGCTTGATAACGCAAAAGAATGTCAGGCATAATTTTTTAACTCCTTTATAAACCTTTCAGGACTTCGATCACTTCTCGGTATTCCCGAAGATTCAATCGGAACCGTTTCATAAATCGTTCCTTGATCCATAACGGTGACTCGTTGACAGATGCTTTTGATGACGGTCATTTCATGGCTTACGATAATCACTGTCACACCGAGTCGTTCATGAATATCACGGATTACGGTTAGAATCTCTGAAGTCGTATGAGGATCAAGTGACGACGTCGGTTCGTCGCAAAGAAGAACTTCAGGCTCATTTGCTAATGCGCGTGCAATAGCAACACGTTGCTTTTGTCCTCCGCTTAACTGAGCAGGGTACTTATCCATTTGATCTTCTAATCCAACAAAGCGTAAACATTCCCGCACACGATCCGTTCGCTGATGCTTAGGCACTTGTGCAAGCTGTAAAGAAACCGCTACATTTTGTTCGACAGTTTTATTTAAGACAAGATTGAAATGTTGAAAGATCATGCCTATTCGTTTGCGAGCTTCTCGCAGCTCGCGTTTTGAACGTGTCGTTAACTCACGATCACCGACATAAACCGATCCCGAATCTGGAATTTCAAGTAAATTCATTACCCGTAGCATCGTTGACTTTCCAGCCCCACTTGCCCCGATCAAACCATGAATTTCGCCCTTATGTACTGTTAAGGAAACGTTTTGAATAGCCGTATAGTTACCGAACTTTTTCGTTACGTTTTGCAATTCAATCACAAATAAACCCCATTCCATCATACAAAGGCTAAAGTAACAACTTTTTTATTATAGTACATGTTCGGTTGATGTCATAATCTACGTCAACAACTTTCCAAAAATAACAAAAAGCAGTGAATTGGTCATTGAACTATTCAGAATTACTTGTATACTTAAAGGACTAATTAGTAGTAACGCGTTACACTTCTAAAGGAAGTAGACACCTAAGAGAATAAGGAGATTGATAATGATGAGAAAAAGAAACGCACTTGCCCTTGGACTTAGTAGTGCACTGCTACTCACCGCTTGTTCAAGTGATCCAGAAGAGAGCGAGACAAGTTCAGATGCTAATGAAACGAGTAGTGAAGTTGAAGCAGGCGGCAATTTCATATTGGCGATGCCCTCAGATCCTGTTACGTTAAACCCTCACGCAGCGACGGATATTCCTTCAACCATCGTTTTTACGAACATTTATGAGAATCTTGTGATGAATGATGAGAACATGGAATTACAACCTGCGTTATCTGAATCTTATGATCAGATCGACGATTTGACATGGGAATTCAACTTACGTGAAGACGTTTCATTCCATGACGGCGAGCCATTTAACGCAGATGCCGTTGTCACAAATTTCGAGCGATTTCTAGATCCTGACACCGCATCACCACGCGCGTCTTTATTTGAACTCGTTGAAGACATTGAGGCGGTTGATGAGTACACCGTCCATTTCAAAACATCGGCGCCATTTGCACCTCTTCCCGCTCACCTTGCTCACGGATCAGCTGGAATTGTGAGCCCAAAAGCAATTGAGCAAGATGAAGCAGGTGAATCAGATCTAACGATGAATCCTGTTGGGACAGGTCCTTTCGAATTCGATTCTTGGGAACAAGGAAATGAACTCGTATTATCCGCAAATGAATCCTATTACGGAGAAGTTCCTGCAATTGACCAAGCAACATTCAAAGTTGTACCTGAACAGTCAACTCGTATTGCCATGATGGAGCAAGGAGAAGCTCATTATATGCAACAAATCGAACCTGCAAATGTCGGTCAGTTCGAACATATGGATGACGTTTCTGTAATCACTCAAGAACAATTAGGCTACGAATACATCGGCTTCAATACCGAGGTGGAACCGTTTGACGATCCACTCGTTCGCCAAGCGTTAACAATGACCGTAAATCGTGAAACGTTACTTGAAGGTTTGTACGATGGGTATGGACTTGTCGCTGAATCGCCACTTACTGAGAATACGTTTGGGTATTCAAGCAACATTGAACCGTTAGAATACAACCCTGAAAAAGCAAAAGAATTACTAGCAGAAGCAGGGTATGAAGATGGATTTGAAGCAACAATCTTAACGAACGATGCGAATCCATTACGTGTACAAGTCGCCGAACTTGTACAAGATTACTTTCAAGAAGTTGGCGTAACGTTGTCCATTGAATTAATGGAATGGGGAGCTTACCTCGATGCGGTTGGCGAGGGGAATTCAGACATGTTCGTTCTTGGCTGGTCTTCAGCTACAGGGGATGCGGATTATGCACTGCACCCGAACTATCACTCTGACAACCTAGGTTCAGCTGGGAACCAGACATTCTACCAAAACGAAGAGGTTGACGAGTGGCTCATTCAAGCACGTGAAGAAACAGATGAAGATGCAAGACTCGCACTCTATGAACAAATTGAACAACAAATCGTAGATGATGCACCTGCAATCTTTACCGTTCACAACGACTATATCGTCGGCTTGTCTGACCACGTAGATGGCTTTATCCACTTGCCAAACGGAGTATTGCAATTAAAGAATGTAAGTCTTAGTGAAAGTGACAGTGGTTATTAGAATAAAGATGCCCGCCAACACTAATTGTTGGCGGGCGTGTTTTATAGATGACCAATTTCAATGGTTATCTCTTTTTCACAGGGACGGGGCCTGTCGTTCAGCTCCGTTCTTCTCATATGTCATCCTATTAAACTGAGGAAACTCCACTACCGGCGCTTTTCGCTTTACGATGACTTCTCCGTTTCGAATTGAATAAAGGACAATTGCTTCTTTGCGTACAGCTTCGTATTCGTCTTCTGCATCAATAATGAGTAAATTCGCTGAATGCCCTTCTTCAATTCCGTACTGCATAAGGTTTAACGCCTTTGCTCCGTTCAAAGTAATGAGTTCAAGTGATCGAACAATCTCGTTGTACCCGGTCAAATGAGCCGCGTGAATGCCGGTATCGAGCACGCTCATTAAATTGCCATTACCAAGTGGATACCACGGATCTTGGATCGAATCGAGTCCGAAGGCAACGTTCATATCTGCTTCGAGCAGTTCTTTCACACGCGTTAGACCGCGCCGTTTCGGATACGTGTCAAACCGACCTTGCAAGTGTAAATTCGCTTTTGGTAGAGAAACGAAGTGAATGCCAGAGCGCTTTAATTTTTGGAATAACTTGTAGGCATATGCATCGTTATAAGAGCCCATGGCAGTCGTATGACTGGCAACGACACGCCCCCCCATCTGCCTGCGATCTGCCTCTCTTGCGATGACTTCGACAAAACGAGATTGTTCATCGTCAACTTCATCGCAGTGAAAATCGAGCAGTTTGTCATATTTCTCAGCAAGATCAAATGCTTTCTTAATGGATGCAACGCCTTCTTCATACGTCGGTTCGTAGTGTGGAATTCCACCAACAACGTCCGCACCGAGCTTTACTGCTTCTTCAACGAGTGCATCGCCACCACGGTAACCGTACATTCCTTCTTGAGGAAAAGCGACAAGTTGTACATCCACCCATAGCTTCATTTCTTCTCGTAGCTCAAGTAATGCATGTAACCCGGTTAACGATGGGTCTGTCACATCAACGTGCGTTCTGACGTGCTGAACACCATGTTCGATTTGCATGAACAACGCTTGTTTCGCCCGCAATTTTATATCTTCTTTCGTTTCATGAACGACTTGTTTACGTTCGGACCATAGCTGAATCGCCTCAAACAACGTTCCTGATTCATTCCATCTTGGTGTGCCAGCGGCGAGTGCATAATCAAGGTGTATGTGAGGCTCCACGTACGGTGGAATGACCAACTTTCCTTGAGCATCAATCTCCCCTTCATTTCGCTCGCTAGAAGCAGGCGAAATCTTCTCAAAGATTCCGTTCGTCATCACAAGGTCAACTAGCCTACTTTGACCATACAATTTAGCATTTCTAATGATCATGACTTTGTTCTCCTTTCGCTGGAAATAATAGTTCACGATTTGGTTGGTCCATAACTGGAAAAGACAATTCTCCTGCTTGCCATCTAAGCGCAACCTCATCAATGGTCGTAAACCAGACATGGGGCTTTGATTTCATATGTGTAATTAACTGGTCAAGCAATTGAGCGCGAGAGGCTCGTCCCATTAATTGAGGATGCATCGTTAAATGAAACATTCGCCCTTCTTCATAAAGTGCATCAAACTCCGCCTTCCACAATCGATACACTTTGTCAGGCTCCTCGATGTGAAACGAACTTCCCCAATCTCCTGAGAATGCAAACTGCTCCCAATCATCTAAGACCCATGTTCCAGGAACTTCGAGCAATTTCCCACCTTCTACCTGGACCTCGTAAGGGATGTCGTTTGCTTGTAAGCTTGCATCATACAAAAACCCATACTGCTTAAGAAGGGAAAGAGAACGGTCATGCATTTCCCAAAGTGGCGCACGATAACCAATCGGCTTTTTTCCCATCGTTTTCTCAAGCATTTCGATTCCTTTTATGAGTTCTGCTTCTTCTTGTTCCTTTGTCAACTGATCATTTGGCTTATGCAAATAACCGTGATGTCCAATCGCATGGCCTCCGCCAATGATTCGCTCTACGACTGTCGAATCCATTTCTGCGATTGCCCCCGGCACAAAAAAAGGTTGCGAGAACGTCATGTTTACGAAGAATCAACAGTAAACGATCAAGTCCAATTCCACGGCCATATGTGCCCATGGACAACAATGATGGACGATCTTGATTACGTGGCTCTGCTAAATGTGCAGTCTCTCCATCTACATCAAACGTCAAAACAGCAGCTACTGTTTGGCCATCTGGCCAACGGACCGATTCAATCACCATGACCACCTCCGATCGATTTACGTCTACTGTATACCATATTTTAAAATAAGTAAAATAAATATTTACTAATAATAAAATATAAATGTGATACACTCTCATTGAATGACTAGAAAGGGGTTGAAGCAATGGTTACCATTCGACCTGAACTTGCAAGCTATGTACCGATCGCGAACATGATTGCAGAGAACTTCGGTGATCAAGGAGAAGTTGTCATCCACGACTTTGCCGATGTAAGCGCATCTCTCGTTTATATAAAAGGAAACGTCACCAATCGAAAAGTTGGCGCACCGATGACCGATCGCATGTTTCAAGATTGGCGAAAGTACGGGAATGAAATTGAAGATAACTACGGATTTACGACCCGGACAAAAGATGGCCTTTGGCTAAAAGCTTCACTCTCTTACATCCGCAATTCCGATGGACATGTAATCGGTTGTCTCGGCATTAACCTTGATATCACAGCACTCATTTCAACCTCAAAGTTTCTGAATACACTTGTTTCCTCAAGCGACGATCAAGCTCCAGTAGAACAAGAATTTTACGGCAAAGATATTCAAGAAATGTTCCATGCCCTTCTTGAAGAAGCAAAGCAAACGATCGGTATTTCGATTACTTCAATGAAGCGTGATGACAAAATTGCGTTTGTTAAACATCTTGACCGTAAAGGCGCCTTTCTTATTCAAGGTTCTGCAGAGCAAATTGCTGATTACCTCCGTGTTACGAAACAAACGATCTATAACTATTTGGATGAAATTCGCAAGTAAGATGCCACGCCTATGTGGCATTTTTTTTACTTTCACAAAGCTTTTTTGACAGATCAGTCACTAGAATGTGACTATAATTGGAACAATAACGATGAATAAGAGCTAAGGATTGTGAAAGTCTTCACATAAGAGATACACTAGAGCTAGAAAGAAACGTTTAGGAGGACTTCTGTTGAACGAACACTTGCGTCCTAGTCGTACACACCTCACTACGATGACCCTACTTACCGTCATTACAGGGGTTGCGATCGTAGTTCAAGCCTTTATGATTGTTTCAATTATTGATCGGTTATTTCTTCAATCGCTTTCTTTTCAAGAAGTTATGCCTCAATTTGTCACGTTACTGATTGCATTGTTCGCGCGCATTTTTAGTCGATTTCTAATTGATCGATTGGCGAACACCATTGCCACAAACGTTAAAATCACGCTACGTGAACGACTATTGCATCACTTTTCAAATCGCACCCTTACCTCATCTAAGAAAACAAAAACAGGTGAGACGACGAGTTATTTTCTAGATACAGTCGATGAAACGGCTGCGTATTTTAATCAATACATCCCACAAATGATTCAATCAACCATTATCCCAATTATGCTTTTAATAGTGATTTTCTATGAACATTGGGCATCAGGTGTCATTATTCTCATTACAGCTCCGTTTATTTTCGTCTATATGATCATTATTGGTATGCGTACCGGTGATCAGTCGAAACAACAAGTTGAGAAAATGGCTGATTTTTCAAGTGTGTTTCTCGACACACTTCAAGGATTGTCCACGATTAAGTTCTTTGGACGAACGAAGCAGCAACATCAACGAATTAAAGATAAGAGTATTGAATTCCGTGACGCTACGATGAATGTCTTAAAAGTCGCGTTCACGAACTCGCTCGCACTTGAGTTCATTTCAATGTTAAGCATCGGAATTATCGCTTTAGAAGTTGCCATTCGTATGATCATCGTACAAGACACAACCTTTTATTCAGGGTTCTTAATGTTGATTCTGGCACCTGAACTGTTTAATAAGCTAAAAGACCTCGGCTCCGCATTTCATTCAGGAAAAGTGAGTAAAGGAGCTCTGGAAAAAACTGAAGCATTGCTCGAAGAATCCGATGAAAAGCAACCGTTCGGTTCGAACGCACTTGATCAGACAGAACCACCGACACTTTTAATGAATGATGTACAGTTTTCTTATCCTGAAGGCTTTCAACTGTCCCACATCAACTTTGTTGCCAAACCGTATGAAAAGATTGCTTTGATCGGTGCTACTGGGTCAGGAAAGACGACTCTTCTGCACATATTAGCTGGACTACTCCCCCACACAAAAGGAAGTTATCAGTTAGGGAACATGCATTTACATGAGATTGAAGCGTCTTCTTGGTACGACCAAATGACGTTGATCTCTCAAGATGGCTATTTGTTTGCAGGGACGATTGCGGAGAACATTACACTTGGTTTCAAAATGAAACCAACTGATGAAGCTGTTTTAAATGCGGCAACAGAAGCTGGAATTATCGAGTGGATCGAGCAATTGCCTGATGGCATCCACACCCTTGTTGGTGAAGGAGGACGAGGCCTGTCTGGCGGGGAACGTCAACGAGTGTTTATGGCTCGAGCGTTTTACAAAAAACCAAACGTCGTGTTTTTCGATGAACCTACAACCGGACTTGATCTTCGAACGGAAGCGATGCTTCAAACATCACTTAAAAAAACTGAGCGAACAGTCGACCGTAATTATTGTCGCTCACCGACTGTACACGATTCGAGAAGCTGACCGCATCTTTTTATTAGAAGACGGGACGATTCGTGCGAGCGGTACACACGAAACACTTTGGAACGAGGACGAATTATACCGTGACATGATTACTACGCAGCAAGGAGGCACTCAGTCATGAAAGCACTCACACCTTTTATCAAACTCATTTTCGCTGAAAAAAAGGGACCTCTTTCTTTCGATCCTTGCTGGTTTTATCGCAGGAATAACTGCCGTTGGTTTGTTTTCTGCTAGCGGGTATTTAATTTCTCACGCTGCACTAACTCCTCCTATCGCAACGTTGATGGTCATCGTTGCGATCGTAAAGTTACTCGGAATCACATCCGCTGTCAGTCGTTTCGGTGAACGTTATTATTCTCACCGAGCGACGTTTACGATGCTTAGCAACATTCGGTTACGTGTATACGAAAAACTAGAACCCGTCTCAAATCGAATTCTTAACCGCTATACGAGTGGAGATATTCTCTCCAGGATTGTCGGAGATGTTGACGCTCTTCAAAATGTCTTACTCCGTGTCGTTTATCCACCGATCGTCATGCTTTCAGTATTTCTTGCAACCATTGCATTTACGACCTTGTTCTCAATAGGCACTGCTGTACTAATCATAGTCGGTTTAGCACTCTCATTACTCGTCATCCCTGCATTGTTCTTTCTCAGCCAACGACGAGTCAACGACCAGATTCGAGAAACGCGTGGAGAACTTTCTTCTACGTTTGCGGAATACGTTTACGGTTTTCGAGAACTGACCATTCACCAAGCCCGTCAACAACGGGAGCAACAGGTGCGTAACACGATTAAGCAATACGAACAGCAAAAACAAAAATCACAATCAGTTCAAATGTGGAGCGATGCAACAATCGGCTTGCTCTCCTTTCTCGTTTCAGTTGCCGTCTTGTTTTATGCTGGTTTCCAAGTTGCCGAAGGTAATTTGGCAGGTATTCTACTGGCGTTACTACTCATGATTACACTCACCGTCTTTGAACAGATTACACCGATGGCAACCTTACCGTATCATTTGCAAGAAAGCGCTCATGCAGCAAAGCGGATTGAATCCCTTGAAGAAGAGAACGATCGCGTTGAACGATCTGTTGACGTTCACTTCAACGAAGCCTTAGGCATCGAGTTCCAAGATGTTACGCTTCAATTTGAGGACCAACTTCGCCCTGCAATTCAACATGTGAACATCCAAATTCCATCAGGCAGCAAAACTGCGATTATCGGTGCAAGTGGCTCGGGTAAAACGACCATCGCGAATGTACTACTAAAAGCACTGCCTTATGATCAAGGCACTGTCAAAGTCGATGGACACGAGCTATCAACGATCTCAGAAGACACACTTTGGAAGAACACAAATGTCTCATTGCAGTCGAATCATTTCTTTGTCGGTACCGTTCGAGATAATCTATTCGTTACAGAAGAGACGACAGACGACATTACTCTCCAAAAAGCGTTACACGCAGCGGAATTGCCCCACCTTGAACTCGATAGTCGTGTTGAGGAAAAGGGACAAAACCTCTCTGGTGGTGAAAAACAGCGACTCGCAATCGCTCGTTTGCTCCTTCGTGAAGCGCCGTTATGGGTGCTAGACGAACCAACAACATCACTTGATGCACTTACAGAAGAACGTATGCTGCGCCTTCTTCTTGAGCGCACAAAAGATGCCACCGTTATCCTAATTAGCCACCGCTTAACTGGACTTGATCAAATGGATCAGATTATCGTCGTAGATCATGGTCAAATTATTGAAAGTGGAACGTATGATGAGCTCATGCAAAAGGATGGCTACTTCAAACAGATGAAGGCGCTAGAAGAGCAATTGTTCATGAATGAATAAAGCGATCAGGCTACCCGAAGTAGCCTGATCGCTTTTACTTTTAGCTTCGCTCAATAAAAATAAACAATTTCCCAAATATGACCATCTAAGTCTTTAAAGTGGCCTGAATAGCCCCACTCATAATCCTTCGGCTGACGAGGCAAAATTGTGCCTCCGAATTCCGAAACTCTCCTTAAAGTTGCATCGACCTCTTCTTTACGATCAGCAATACTACTCAAAATTACTTCAGAAGATCTTTTAGAATCAGCGCTTCTTTGATCAATTTCCTCAAGTTCAGTTCGAAGATTTAATACGAAGGTGATTCCATTTTCTAATTCAAACACGACTTGATTTGAACCTTGAACGAACCCTTCTGCTGAGAACCCTAATCCATTTTGATAAAAGGCGATTGATTTTTCTAAATCATCAACAGCGAGTGTGATGATCGTAATTCTTGGTTTCATAAAAGCTTTGGCCTCCTTGTTTATACCAAAGTTGTTACTAAGTTAAGTAAATTGAGGACAGGCAGTTCATTTCCAAACTGAACATTAGTCGTCAACTGTGACTCTTTCACGCTGCGAAGCAGGTCCTTTCTCTTCATACCATCTAATCATTCTCCATACCCCGTCACATTCTTTCTTCCAGACCTCTAGCGACAGTGCCTTTACTTGCATATCTTGCTCTTTAAATAGAATTTCATAAGAAACCGCAGCTTGCTCACTCGCTTGAGGCATAATCGTTAATGCAGAGTACTCAAATTGAATGTCTTTCCCCTTATAGAAGTTCGCAGCATCGCTATTTCCTTTGGTAATCGCTTCGTAATTCATCTGTTCAACGTCGCCAGCTTTAGGCATATATAGATATCCAATAAAATCCTTTGACTAATACGTATTTAATTCTTCGAACTCTCCTCTTGCCATTTGCTCATGCAATTTACGCATTTTTTTGCACTTGGGCTGTGATTTCCTGCGTAACTTGATTCATCATAACCTCCTATTCAATTGTTTCTAATAGTGATATAACTATTCAATTAAATCTTTTCACTTTCCTGCTACATGTAATGGATTGACTCTCCCCTATAGGGGAGGCCTTACACTACAAGTAATCAATCAAAGGAGGCAATAACATGAACGTTGAGATTAGAGAAGTAAGAAAAGAAGATATTGAACCGATCAAAACGATTACCATTGAAGCTTTTGCTAAAGGGTTTATTGAGGATGAACAGTTATTGGATGCTGCTGTTACGATGATGTTTGTAAGTCCAATCTTAAATAAAAGCAGCTTCGGAAGAGTTGCGACGTTAGACGGAGAAGTTGTTGGTGTGATTTTCGGTTCAAGAGTTGGCGAGGCACCGACATATCGCATGTTGCAAGAAGATTATACGAAGGAAATGCTACACTTACTCAACCAAGAAAACGACGACCGAGATTTGTTCGTTCAATTAACGAACTCAACGAATGAAGCCTACAAGAAATTAATACAAGGCAAAGAACATGAATTCCAAGGTTGTTTAGAATTCTTTGCTGTATCTGAACAAGCTCGAGGAAAAAAAGTTGGAAAGAAATTGCTGAATGAGCTCTTTTCATATTTCACCGAAACGAACACAGACAAGATCTATGTCTATACCGACACGATGAGTAACTACGGTTTTATGATCATAATGGCTTTGTTTGTCTAGACGAAGAAATCACCGTGTTTGATCTCCCTGATGGTGCATTTAAGAACACAAATTTCATTTATGAATATACGTTTTAGGCATACCAAGTTCAGCCCACCTCATGTCATGGGGTGGGCTGAACGTTTACTTGGAATTGAGCATGATAATTATCTTGATTAAATACGTCCGCCACTAAGTACAACATGTATAGATCATGGTACTCTAGACCGTTCGTCTTTAAATAGTCTACCAACAAATGTAGCGCTTCTTCCTCAGATTCCTTCGTGCAATTTACCGTTACGTACTGTCCGCTTGGCAATACTGAAACCGTTGCAGTTTCTTTTAGCAATTGGTAGTCTTCTACGGTGATCATTCGAAATACGTCACGAACGTTCAGCTCGTCGTGCAAAAATGAATAAATTAACCCATACTCGAATGTATGATTCGTAAATTCAGCTAACTGCTCGTCTAACTGATCAAATGATAAAACCTCATTTAGTTCGCCTTCTTGTGTAGGTGAACGTAGAAGGTACCGCTCTTCAAATGCTTGTATGTGAATACCCGCTTTTTTTACGTTCAACTTCTGAAGAATGAATGGTGTTCTGCAATAAGCTTATTCGTTTCTGAAGCTGCTCTAGACTTACCATCTCTTCTTCAATTTCTTTACTCTTCTTTTCTAAGAAAAGCTTAAGTTCATTCGTATCTGCTTTTTCAAATAAAGCTTTAGTCTCTTTGATTGTGACATTGCTTTGTTGGCAAAGTTTTATAATGTCTATGTAAATGAATTGACCCATCGTATAATATCGATAACCATTGTCAGGATTGACATAAGCTGGATTAAGCAAACCAATCGTATGATAATAACGAAGCGCCTTAATCGTTACATTTTTTTAATTTTGATACCTCACCAATGGAAAAATACCTACGTTGATCCATAACTTCCTCCATTCGAACGTAAAAACACTCTTACTATATCCAAATATAGTACAAGTCATTACGTCCATCCAAGAAAGTAGGCAGCTAAATCGTTCCTTGTTCACATCGATTTATTTTATAACGCCTGCAAATAACCCTTCATGACTTCAATGTGATCTTGATTGGTACAACGAAATGAAGCCATTATCGACCTTCGGCCACTGTCTTTCTTTTTGTATTTATCAATGGTCACAACACATGAAATTGTGTCTCCAGTGACTACTGGCTTAAGAAAATTGAAATTCATCGTATGCGCAAGAACGTCATTCTCTCCCCCAATCTTCGTTGGAAGAGTTGCGGTTAATAATCCTTGAACAATTACGTTCCCATTCTCATCAGGATTTACATGATGAACACCTTCATCAAGAGAAAGCTTAGTAAACGTATCAACATCTTCTTTCGTAAATGTACGACTAAAACTAAGTGTGCTGCCAACTTCTAACGTCATACTCTCATCTCCTTTTTAATCACTTCTTTATAGAGATGTTCTTTTAGGTGAGGCTATTGAAATATGTAAAAACAACATCATATAAAGCTGGTAGAACTGTTAAAACAACGATTCCAACGATCGTACTCATAGTCGCCATAGAAGCGAATTGACGTTTAGAAATTTCTTTTCTTCGGTGTGCAATAAGTAATACTTTAATGATTGAACTTACTGTGATTGCTATAATTATTCCAGAAAAAAGTACAGCTAAGAAGATTTGCATCACTGGGTTCCTTTCAGTCATTACAAGTTGACGATCATGTATGGTTACATCAACTGTTCCGACAAGTCTTTTTACTTCGTCCAAATGTCGAATACTAAAGTTCCTTCACAAACATTACCCGATCTTGACCAGGTCCATCGTAATCTGACTTAACGTGTACATGATCAATTTCTTTGTCGCCTTGTTCAATGTAGAATCCCATCGTTGTATGGTACGCAATCGATGTTTTATTTACAGGCGACGTAATACAGCGCACGATCGACCGCTCTTCTTTTAGGACGTAAGTAAAGAACGTATGGTAAAGCTCCTTAGCAACCCCTCGTTTGCGATGATTTGGATTCACACCGACGAAATGGATGTACGCTTCATCCTTATGAGTCTGAGAAAGGAAGCCTATTAGAAAGCCTATGACCTCCCCTTCAACTTCAGCAATAAAGCTCGAATCATTAAAATGGTCAAAAAAAATAATCTTGGCAACATGTCCGACATTTGCCTGCCACCCCACCACTCATTTAATCGCGGCGAGACGAGTTCATAATCTGAACGTATGACATTTCGAATGATCATTGCTACCCTCCACCATAATCAAGTAATAACTCGTAGAGTCATTACTGTGAGCTACTTCTCTTGAACGTTTGGTTTGGCGTTCACCTTTACAACACACTAGGCTCCACCAACCTGATTCGCTTCTCTTCACAGTTGATCTCAGTACGAATTCCAATTGGCAAAATGAACATTGGATCGGTGTGACCGAAATCAACATTTGTGATGATCGGCAACGTATGGTTTTGAAATTCATCGCGAACGACGCTGGTAATCGCATCATCTAATTGTTCTTTTTCCTGATCGGAATAATCTCTAGCTCTGCCAATTAAGAGACCTTGTATTCGTTCCAACATCCCTTGCATGCCATAGCTACGAATGGTCCTTCTGATTTGCTCGACTGTTGTTGTGCCTTCAGCATTCTCTAGGAATAAAATCTTATCGTTAAAAAAACTCAACATCACAAAAGAACCTTGTCCCTTTTAACATTTCCAATACTTCAATACAGCCTCCGTACAACTTCCCGCTGTTAATCCCTTCACCTTGTAACCAACGCCAGCCCTCTGTATTCAGTTTATTTGCATTGATTTTACCTGTGTTGTTGGGATCTGCCCAATCAGGATAGCCCTCAGACCAGCGTGTATACGGTTGAAAATCATACGTATCACTTGGGTTAAACAACATATCGAGAACATGGCGTTTATAATTCTCTTCTAAACGATGAAGCTGCGAAATACCAGCCATAACCGTAGGACCGTAATACGTCACCATCCCTAATTGATTCAAATACGTTAAGAACGTCGTGTTATCCGATGCCCCCATGATAATCTTAGGGTTTTTCATTATTAAATCCGTGTCTAAATAGGGGAGAATTCTTATTGAATCATCACCACCTATGGAACAGAAAATTGCTTTTATCTCCGGATCAGCAAATGCTCGATTAATATCTTCTGCTCTCTGTTTCGGGTTTTGATGTAGTTGTTCAGCAGCTGCACGGGCAGTATCCATTTCCTTAACTTTTAAATTGAGTTCCTGTTCTAGAATATGTATTCCTTGATCAAAGATATGTGGGAATACGCTCGGCACCCCTGCTGATGGGGACAATACGGCAACCGTGTCACCCTTATTTAAACGTTGTGGCGTTACCATTTCCATATCCTTTTACCCCCATATAAAATGTTAGGTCTATTCTATCACACTAATTTCACACAACATGGAACATTCGAACATCACGCCGTCTAGCATTTTATAAAGAAGTTTTTTTCTACCCACTTTATAAAACTCTTTGGTATGATTAAAGACACAGCACACGTTTATAGAGACAACTTCATGACACTCTCAGAAAATGCTGTAGCGACAATGACAAAACAATTTGTACTTTAAACATTTAATAAAACGAGCAATGAACCCTTACAAAATGGAGAAAAGGAGTGTCCATGTTATGAAGAAGAAAATTCTCATGTTTTTATCTTTCGGCTATGGATTCTCTACTGCTGTTTTCTTCTAGAATTCATAATATTGGTGAAGTCTATCTTTTTTTTAAGAAATCGAGCAGAAAAAATCTAGAAGTGAGGGTATACAATGCAAAACATCAGCAGGAAAAACCCAGATTCAATGGCTAAGCCCGTAGGGAATTACAGTCATGTTACACGAGTTCCAAAAGGAGCCGGTTTGGTCGTAACATCAGGTCAAATCGGAACAGATTCAGATGGCAATCTCCCACCTGAATTCAATGATCAAGTCACAAATACATTTTCAAACATACAGAAAATCCTAACATCAGAGACTCTAAGTGAAAAAAAATATTATTAAAGTTAACATTTGGGCGACCGAACAAATCGATTGGAACTTCTTAGACGCTCAATGGGATAAACTGTTTCCGTCCGCTATCCAGCTATGACTGTGGCTTACATCTCAGCATTAGGATTGCCCGAGTTAAAAATTGAAATTGAACTTTGGTGTGCTGAATTTTAATAACATCAATGATTCAATCCATGTAGCTTTTTATCAAATAAACGTTGCCCTGTTACAAAGGCAGGGAAAATAATAGGTATCATTCATGGCATAGCTTATAAAGAGCTATGCCTTTTTGTATGAGGCTAGAGCTCAGGAGCGTGGTGCAAGAGCTCGGGACCGCGGTGCAAGAGACCGGGACCGCGGTGCAAGACAACAGGACCGCGGTGCAAGACAACAGGACCGCGGTGCAAGACAACAGCACCACGGTGCAAGACAACAGGACCGTGGTGCAAGACAACAGGACCGTGGTGCAAGACAACAGGACCGCGGTGCAAGACACCGGGACCGCGGTGCAAGACACCGGGACCGCGGTGCAAGACAC